>NZ_JAAHGT010000039.1 GCF_010672385.1 Okeania sp. SIO2F4 | reverse complement strand
TGTAGGAGGTATAACTTTCTGTTGCAAAGCTATTGTAGCTTTAATTAAACTTGTAATTCCTGCTGCGGAAACTAAGTGCCCGACATTTGTTTTTACCGAACCTATAGCACAGTAATTTTTTTTATTAGTATTAAGTCGAAAAGCTCCAGTCATTGCATTAATTTCAATAGGGTCTCCGACAAAAGTGCCTGTGCCATGAGCCTCCATATAAGTAATAGTTTCCGGCTCTACTTCTGCCATTATTTGAGCTGCTCGAATTGCTCTTTTTTGCCCTTCTTCGCTTGGTGCTGTATAACTGAATTTTTCTGCACCATCATTATTAATAGCAGAACCTTTTATTACTGCATAAATATTATCTCTATCTGTTATTGCGTCTTCTAAACGCTTGAGTAAAACCACTCCAATTCCATTACCTGATATTGTGCCATTTGCTTTAGCATCAAAAGCTTTACAATGACCATCGGGAGAAATTATTGAACCTGGAGATAAAGTTAATTCATTTTGAGGAACTTTAACAGAAATTCCTGCTGCTAAAGCCATGTCAGATTCCCCATTTAGTAAACTTTGACAAGCTAAATGAACTGCTACTAAAGAACTGGAACATGAGGTGCCAATACTAACACTAGGACCTTTTAAATTTAGCTTATAAGAAACGCGACTTGGTACATAATCTTTATCTGTGGAAAGAGTGGCTTGTAATGAACCAACGCTTGTCATTAATTCTTGGTTGGGATAAAGATTATAAAGTAAATAACTACTTGTTTCTACACTGGCATATACTCCAATTGGTCTGGTTTCTATTTCAGTGTTATAACCAGCATTTTCTAATGTTTCCCAAGCACATTCGAGAAACATTCTATGTTGTGGATCCATGATTTCTGCTTCCCTGGGATTAATTCCAAAAAAATCAGCATCAAATAGTTCTACATTTTCTAAGATGGAGCCTGCTTTTATGGTTTTATCATCGTTATTTGCTGTAGGAAAAACAGAAATTAATTCTACTCCGTCAACTAAGTTTTGCCAAAATTCATTAATATTTTTACTGCCTGCATATCTGCCTGATATGCCGATAATTGCTATTTCTAAACCAGTGGGATTTGTTGAATAATTCATTGTTAAAATTTAATCTTAAATAATATGATTTTGGTAAAAAATTTTCTAATAAAGAAAGTTCGTAGTAGGGCTTTAGCCCGATTTGTTGAATTAGAGGGCTAAAGCCCTACTACAAGCAAATATTTTCTTGACTTATTCTAGTAGTAAGTTTGCTTAAGGAACGTTAGCGGAGCTTATCCGGAGGATAAACCCAACTTATAGAATTAAAGTAATAGTTTATTAGGTGGTTTTAGTAAATTGAAAAAAATCAATTTATCCTCACTAAACCTTTATATAATTTGTAGATATTTGTTGGGTTGCGCTGGCGCTTAACCCAACCTACTTTTATTAAATCTTGCTTTTATCCGATTTTTACCAGCTTGTATCTTAAATTTTAAATTTTCATCTTTTTGTTCTATTAATTCCTGAATATTGATGTCTGAATCCTGACTTAATTGTTCTGATAATTTACTAATCGTCGGGTATTTAAACACATCCACCAAAGATATATTTTGAAATTCATTTGGTAATGCTTCTCGCAGTTGATTATAAATTTTAGTAACTTGTAAGGAGTTCCCACCTAAATCAAAAAAGTTATCGTTAACTCCTACCTTTTCTAACTCTAATACCTCTTGCCAAATTTCCACAATAGTCTGCTCAATCTTGGTTTTAGGTGCTACATAATTAACCTCTATTGTAGAGAAATTTCCTTCTGGTTGAGGAAGCGATCGCCTATCTATTTTACCATTGGCAGATAGAGGAAATTTATCCAGAAATATATAAGCCGATGGTATCATATATTCTGGTAATTTATCTTGCAAAAATTGATTTATTTCGGCAATAGTTGGTTCTGTTTTTTGACTAGGAATTATATAAGCAACTAAACGCTGTTTTTCATCTTTGCCAAATGCTTTAACTATTGCAGATTTGACTTCCGAATGTTTGGTTAAAGCCGCCTCTATTTCCCCAGTTTCTACCCGATGTCCTCGAATCTTAACTTGAAAATCTGCCCTACCAACAAACTCAATATTTCCATCTGGTAAATATCGCCCTAAATCTCCCGTTCCATATATTCGTTCGCCCGTGCGTGGATGAGTAATAAAACTAGCATTAGTCTTTTCTTCATTGCGCCAATAACCTTTAGCAACTTGCACTCCAGCACAGTACATTTGACCAGGAACCCACATCGGACAATCTTCTAAATTTTCATTCAATATATAGTATTTAGAATTTGCCATTGGTTGACCATAGGGAATACTTTTCCAACTAGGTTTGACCTCTTTTATTGAGTAGCAAATATTCCAAACAGTTGTTTCTGTCGGACCGCCAACACTAATAATTTCTATGTCGTTTACTAATGTTCTTAACCGCTTTGGTAACGACAGAGATATCCAGTCTCCTCCCCAAAATGCTATACGGAAACTAGGTGGTAGTGACAGATGAGAACTTAATGCAGATTCAACCAACATTTCCATCATTTGTGGCACTGAATTCCACATTGTAACCTGGTTTGAATTCATTAATTCAATCCAGTGATAGGGGTCTTTGACTCGATCAGCATCAGGCATAACAATTGTGCCACCAGCACTCAAAAGACCAAAGATATCGTAAACGGACATATCATGGTGGAGAGCAGTAACAGCTAACATTTTGTCGTTGACACCAACACGAAAACGTTGGTTAGTATAGACCATAGTGTTAACCGCTTTCTGATGAGTTATCATTACTCCCTTGGGTAAACCTGTGGAACCGGAAGTGTAGATAAGATAAGCTAAGTCATCAGGGTGAGCAGTAACAGGTGATGGAAAATTCTCTGTTGGAGATGGGGAGAAAGTATCAACATCAATGCGCTGAACATTGTCAGGCACTGCAATATCTGTCAACCAAGACTGAGTAAGTACAATTTCTGCCTCACTATTGGACAATAGATATTGTAAACGCTCCTTTGCTTCTTTAGGATTAAAAGGAACATAAGCAGCACCAGCAGCTAAAACTCCCAAAACACCTACTATCTGTTCCCATCCTTTTTCCATAACTATTGCCACCAGTCGATTAGGTGCTGCTCCTAACTGCTGCAATTTTCCACCTAACTGTATTGACAATTCCGATAATTCATGGTAGCTCAAGGAACGACTGCTGCTAATAACAGCAACTTCATTTCTGGACACCTGAACTTGCTTTGCAAACAAACCATACAGAGTTCCATCAAAAATCGGCTTTTCTGTAGCATTAATATTTTTTCTCTGTAATAGTTGGTGAACTGGCATCATTCCTTGTCTTGTGGTCTCGCTCCAGGCAACATCAGAAGTAGCTAAATTTCGTATCAGGCCATAATAAGCATCAAACATATCCGAAATCATCCCCTCTGGAAATAATGCTGTTACCGCATCCCAGGTAAATACTAATTCTCCATTTTGTTCGCTAACTTGATGATCCATCCACACCTGAGATGCTTGACTAATAGCGTAGACTAATTCTCCAAACCTAAATAAACTTGAGGTTTCTTGACCTAGTGCATCAAAACCAATAGCGCTCGTAAACACAACTGGCATAGCAGTAGGAGCTTGACCTTGCCTGCGATTTATTTCTCGCATGACTCGCACCCCACTAAAATAGCGGTGTTCTAAATCTTGCCACAGTTGTCGCTGTAACCGTAATGCTCTTTTAGTAAATGTTTCTGTTGCTGAGTTGTCTACTGCTAATAAAGTTACAGAAGTGAAGTCACCTAATATATTGTTGACATGGGGATGTAGAGGTAAGCGATTAAATAAGGCAAGATTCATCGTAAATTGAGGACTTTTACCCCAGAATGTCAGCACGTCAGCAAATGCAGCTAATAAAACAGCAGAAGGAGTTAAACCTGCTTCACCTGCTCGTTTTTTCAAATTTTGCCAGCTAGTCTTGTCTAGTTTCCCACTAAAACGCTGACATTGATAATCTTTGATAGAATTAGGATTTATTGCCAGAGGTAAATCTGGAGCAGGTGGTAAGCTATCTATCCGGTTTAACCAATATTGTCGCGATCGCTCATATAATTCAGTATTTTCTAAAGCTTGTTCTGCTAAAACATAATCACGGAATGTAATTTCCAGTGGTTTGAGAAGAATTTCTGGATTTTCGTAAACTTCAAACCACTCCTCAAACAACCGCATCATGCTCCAAGCATCAAATATTTGTAGGTCGTAACTAATATGTAGTCTGAAGCGTTGTTGCTCTAAAATACTTGCTCTAAACTGAAACAACGGCCATTTGTCCGCAGGCAAAACTTGATGAGACATGATATCTCGTATTTCTGAAATCTTTGCCTGAGCAACATCCTCATCCTCCCCTCTCAAATCAAGAGTTGATATTTCATACGTCGGTACTTTTTCCAATACCTGTTGTAAACCTTCCGCTAACATTACCGCTCGCAACATATCGTGACGCTGAATGAGTTGGTTGAGTGCTTGGTTGAGACGCTGTAAGTTGAGACCAACTGCTTCAATTTCATAATAACCATGATTTGCCACATGACCTAATTCCAAAACTCCCATGCGACCCACCCAAAAAGCATATTGAATATCTGTGAGTGGGAAAGGTTCGTAGCGTTTCTCAGGTTGAGGTACGATAACAGGTAAAGATGTGGTGCTAGCTCCAATATTGTTTTGTCGCAACTGCTCTAAAATTTCTGCTTTGTATTCAGAAATCATTTGCTTTTTTTCGGGAGTAATAACACCTTTATTAGCACGAATGCGTAATTGTTCCCCATCCGTCCACAGTTTTACTCCCTGTTCTGAAAGTTCATTTAATAATTCGTTTATAGTCATTTTTTTTAATAGTTTTTTTTTAGTAGTCAGTAGGTTGGGTTGAGCTGGCGAAACCCAATAAATGCTAATTATTAGATAATGTTAAATTACGAGCTAAATATAATCAGTAGTTATATTATTTTATACAGAATTATAAACACAATCTATAGTTGGTGGATATCTCATTTTTCTGAATAAAAATTTGTCACTCTTCATAATATAATTTCCTCCATATCTTCCTGAATTTCAGTTGATGATAATTCTGATAATGTTAAATTTGCTAAATTCAATTTTTCAAGGATAGTTGTAGCTAATTGAGCAATATTACTTTCTCCTAAAAATTCTTCTATTGGCAACTGTATCCGTAGGTCTGTTTCAATAGCTTTTCTCAGTTCAAAAGCCATTAAAGAATCAATTATGGTAGCTAGAGGCTGTTGGGAATTAAGTTTACTAGGATTTAACTGTAGTGCTACAGCTAATTCTTCTATTAAATATTTTTCTAAAATAAGAGAGCGTTCTTTAATTGGAGTTCCCAGAACTATTTCTGGAGAAATATTGCTTTTTCGGCGTGGTTTGCTACTACTATTACTACCTTGTTCAGCTCGTCGTAGAGTTTCAAAACTAACCCGCTTTAACTGGGCATTAGTAATTTCTCCAACCAGCACTCCTGTCTCATCAAATAACCAAAGGTTGCCTTGAATTGTTTCTTCATAATTTCCATTAGTTTCTAGTTTTGCTTTCCCCCAAAGTTGTCGATCAGAATAACTATAAAACTGAAAATTTTCTAATCCTACTAGCAAGTACATATCGGGAACTTCAGCAGGAAAACAGACCGATAATATTTGTATCCAAGCATCAATAATTCCCAAAGGTAATAGATAACTATTAGAAGAATTAGAATTTTCTAGAAGTTTAATTTTAGCGATCGCTTCCCCATCCTGTCGCCAAACTGTATCAAGTAACTGACAGCTTTTACCTAACTTAATTCCCCGTTTCTCAACCATTGGATAAAATTCAGAACTGGATATTTTTTCAGGGTAGTGTTCAGGGAAAACTTGTGGGTGTTTTCTTTCCACTAAAGGTTGATTCTCAAAACAAATTTTTCCGGAAGCATGAAGTATCCAAGCAGTCATATTCTCTTCAGTTGGCAAACTGAAAATTTTAAAAGATATTTTACCTTCGCTTTCAGGACTTAAAATTAACTGCACAGTGCGAGTTTCTGATTCTGGCATAATTAATGCTTGAGAAACAGATACATCCTCAAAATGATAAGATAGTTTGCCGAAAACTTCTTTGAGAGCACCAACAACCATTTCTAGATAAACTACAAAATTTACCAATGGCGTTCCACCTATGCGGTGATCGCCAACAAGTGGTAGTTTGTCTAATACAAACTGTGACTCAATTTGAGTTTCAGACAACGGCGAATATAGTCGTTTATCCAATAAAGGATGGGAAAGTTGGGCAGAAAGTATTGTATTACTTTGTTTTTCAGTTTTATTAATCCAATACCGTTGTCGTTGAAAAGGATAAGTAGGTAACTGTAAGCGTTGTCGTTGATAGTCACGGTCAAATCCTTCCCAGTCAATATCAGCACCCAGTTGATATAATTTTGCCAGACTAGACAATAATACTTCCCAGTCAGCTTTTGTTTGATCTAGGGAAGGCAACCAAGTCCCTTGCGTGAACTGGGGAGAAAGCTTTACTGTCTTTGCGAATTTGTCAAAAATTGGTTGTGGTGAAATTTCTACAAATAGGTTGTATTGATTTTCGTATAGGGTTTGAATGCCATCAGAAAATTCAACAGTGTTATTAATATGATTTTGCCAATATTCCGGATTAGCTATTTCTCCTTGTGTAGCAAGTTTACCAGTAATATTGGAAATGAAACTGATATTTGGAGGAGAGTAAGTTACTTCTGATGGATTTAATTCTTTGATAATTAGCTTGAGTCCATCTTCTAGACTGAATACTCCAGCTACACAAGCAGCCACATATTCCCCTACATCCTGTCCCATTACTACATCAGGTTCTATCCCCCAAGATTTCCATAACTCAGCAAGAGCATATTCTATGGCAAATACAGTAGCTTGAGCATAAGTTTCATCAAGACCTCTCTCCTGCAAGGAGAGAGACTTTTTATCTCCCCCTTCCGTTGCAGGGAAGGGGGTTAGGGGGTTAGGTCTCCCCTCATCCGCTTCTGGGTACAATATTTGTAGTAATGAGTCTTTTAAGTAAGGTCGGAGAATTTCATCACAACGCTCCAATGTTTTCCGGAATGTTGGTTGAGTATCGAAAAGCTGCCTTCCCATGTTGATGTATTGGCAACCAACACCAGGGAATAAAAATGCTATCTTAGGTTTTACTGTAGACTCAGCCGGAATTTCAATAGTGGCAAGTTGTTCGATCATTTCTGCTGGTGACTCCCCCACCACAGCAAGGCGATGAGAAAAATGAGAACGTCCTGTATTAGATGTAAAACATATATCTGGCAAGGACGTTCCATGGAAAGTCCCTACTTCTAAATATTTTTGATATCTATTTTTTAACTCTTTGAGAGCAGTCTCAGTTTTTGCTGACAGAGTCAATAGATGCAACGGACGTTCTGTAAGGGCGAATGGCCATTCGCCCCTACTTCTGACTCCTGACTCCTGACTCCTGACTCCATTGAATGATTCCAAAATCAAATGAGAATTAGTACCACTAAAACCAAAAGAACTAATTCCAGCAAACAACTTTCCATCTTTTGTTGGCAACCAAGGAGTCAACTTGGTAGGAATATTTACAGCAGTACCAACTTGAGAAATATGTGGATTTAATTGAGTAAGATGCAAATGGGGTGGTATTTCTCCATGCTGCATTGCTAATACTACTTTGATTAAACTAGCAATTCCAGCACCTGCTTCTAAATGACCGATATTAGTTTTTACTGAACCTAACATTAGTGCTGGTGCTTCTATATTTCTTCCCCGCAAAACTTCAGTCAAAGCTTTCACTTCAAGGGGGTCTCCTAAAGATGTTCCCGTACCGTGAGCTTCCACATAACTAATATCCCCAGGAGCAACCTTGGCATTTTCCAATGCTGCTCGAATAACTTCCTGCTGTGCTTTAGCATTAGGAACTGTTAAACCACTACTACGACCATCTTGGTTAACTGCCGAACCCCTAATCAAAGCTAGAATATTGTCCCCGTCGTTAATAGCATCAGACAAGCGTTTTAGTAGTACCATTCCACACCCCTCACCCCTACCATAACCATCCGCAGTAGCATCAAAAGTTTTGCAGCGACCATCAGGAGACAAAGCTTGAAGTTTTGACATGGCAACAGTTGTCAGGGGCGACACCATTAAATACACCCCACCTGCTACAGCAAGATTACACTCTTTAGCACGCAAACTTTTACAAGCTAAATGTACTGCTACTAGGGACGAGGAACAGGCAGTCTCTACTACCATTGCTGGACCTTGCCAACCTAAACTGTAAGATAAACGACCTGCTGCTACACTCAAAGCATTCCCTGTCGCTGCATAAACATCAATATCTGTGGGACTATCAAATAAAGCTTGTTGACCGTATTCGTTGACACTAATGCCTAAAAATACTCCGCTCTTGCTACCCGTCAGTTTTTCTGGTGCAACGCCAGCATTTTCTAATGTTTCCCAACTGACTTCTAATAATAATCTCTGCTGGGGGTCCATGCTAGTGACTTCGCGGGGATGGAGTCCAAAAAATTCAGCATCAAACTCATCAATTTTGCTTAAAAATCCTCCCTTACGAGTATAGGTTTTACCAGGAGTCTCTGGAGTTGGGTCATAGTAAGCATCAACATTCCACCTGTCGCTAGGAACTTCCTGAATAGTATCCACCCCATTACGCAATATTTGCCAGAATAATTCAGGATCATTTGCTCCACCGGGAAACCTACACCCCGTACCAATAATAGCTATGGGTTCTGTAGTAGCAGTTTCCTGCGCGTCTAATCTAGAGCGCAATTCCTTGATGGTGACAAAAGCTCGCTGTAAAGGAGATAATTCTTCTGTGTTTTGGGGGGTTGTATTCATAAGTCAGTAGCTAGTAATCAGTAGTTTTTTTGAGTAGTCAATAGTTAGCAGTTTAAAAGTTTATGTAATAAAGTTTGGTAGTTATTGGTGGGGGTTTGTACACCAAACCCCTAGGGGGTGAAAAAATATGTGATTCAGTGTTTAAAGCATCTAGTTTCAGACAGAGGTACTGATAACTGATAACTGATAACTGAAATAACCAAACCCCTACTTGTGTCTACGAACTGCTCAATGATTTTAATTCCTGGTCAATAAGTGCTGATAATTCTGCTTCTGATAACTGTTTAGCTTCTTCTTCCCAGTTGTTTTTCTGGTCTATGGTTGTATCTTGACTAGAGTCAATGTATGATTCTAAACATAATACCTCTTGTAATAGATAGTCAGCGATCGCTTCAATATTGGGATATTCAAAAGTTAAGGTTGAAGGCAATGACTTACCAACACTATTTTGCAAACGATTCCTAAATTCTAAAGCCATCAAGGAATCCATACCCATCTCAAAAAAGCCTAGCTGTGGTTGAGGTACTTTATTTGTAGCTAAAGCAGCAGCTACTTCCTCCTGAATAGCAGCAATTAAAACAGGTTTTTGCCGTTTTGCAGGCACATTTTTTAATTTTTGAGTAATTGGTTCGTGCTGTGGTAGGATTGATGACTGGTATACTTGAGCTATTCTTGACAATAATGGTGGTTCAATACCACCCATAAACTGTTGGAAAAATTTCGACCAGTCAATAGGTAGTATACTGACTTGAGGTTGAGATTGCAAGGAATTTTGTATTTGTTCCCAAATTTCTATTCCTTCTAATTGTGATATAGTTTTCACCCCCGCTGCTTCCCAACGTTGTTCGTTCTGGTTGCCCACACTTGTTGCCATACCACTCTCGCCCCAAGGACTCCAGTTAACAGTCAAACCAGGTAATCCTTTACTTTGTCGGTAGTGGGTAAGAGCATCTAAATAACTATTAGCAGCAGCATAATTTCCTTGACCAGGAGAACCTAAAATTGAAGCTATAGAAGAAAAACAAACAAAAAAGTCTAAGGGTAAATCCTGGGTATAACGGTGAATATTCCACGCACCTTTGACTTTAGGAGCCATAACTTTAGCAAAACGTTGCCAATTTTGTTTTTGCAACACGCCATCATCTAAGACTCCAGCTAGGTGCATTATACCCCGTAAAGGTGGCAATGACTGAGCAATGTCCTTAATAATTTTTTGCACGTCATTTTCCAGAGAGATATCACATCTTGCTAAAACTATATTAGCACCCATTGTTTCCATTTTCGCAATACGTTCTTTGGCAAATTCAGAAACATCTTTACGTCCCACTAAAACTAAATTTCGTGCGCCATTTTCTACCATCCACTTAGCAAATGTTAGCCCTAAAGCACCATTACCACCTGTAAGTAGATAAGTAGCATCAGAACGTAAATCTATTTTGTTTTCACAAGAGTGAGAAGACATATCACTGTTCCCTGTTCCCTCTCTTGGTGCGCATTCCCTCTCTTGGTCGGCGTTCCCTTGCGACTGGCGTCGTCGCGGGGTCCGACCGCTTGCGTCTGTCGCCGACGCGGGGTCGCACCGCTGTTCCCTGTTCCCTTCATTTTGAGATTTTGTCAAACGAGCTACATAACGCTTGTTTCCTCGAATTCCGATTTCTGTCTCCCCATCTGGATGTAAAATTTCTGCTAATAACGTTGATGCAGTAGTTGCCACATCTGTTTCAGAAGAAGTTAAATCTATTAACCCACCAAAAACTTCTGGATGTTCAATTGCTAAAACTCTCCCCAACCCTAACAAGGGAGCTTGAGTAACTTCTATTTCCTTCTCATTTTTTACTTGTGTAGGGGTGATTCGCGAATCACCCCTACGATTTTTGAATTCAATAGGTTGAGTATCTTGAGTAACCATCCATAATTTAGGCAAATTAGATTTTACTCGTTTGGTCAAAGCTTGTACTAAATGTAAAACACTACCAGAATTTCTGAGTTGGTCTCTTTCCAAAGATTCAATTGTAGTCTCAGCAGTTGGAGTAGTTTCCAAACTCCACAAATGTATTATTCCTTTGCATGGTGGCAACTCGGTTGTCAACACTATATCTATTAAATTTTGAAAATCTTGAAGTCGTGCGGGATTAATTTGCCGCATTTCCCGTTCACCTTTGAGAGCAAGCGACCAACGTTCCTCCGCAGCAAATACAACAATACAAGTCTGCCCCTGTTTCTCTAACAAATCTACTAGGTTTTCCCATAAATACCCATTTGACTCGGCAAATATTAACCAAGTTCCAGGAGTAAGGTTTGTTGGCAAAGTGGTATTTGTTAAAGCTTTTTCATCCCATTCCACCTGATAAAACAAATCAGAAAAATCAGACTTTTTCGACGGTTTCTTGTCTTGACGTAGGGACGTTGCATGCAACGTCCCTACCTCCTCAATCCAATATCGTTGTCGCTGAAATGGATAAGTTGGTAGTTGTACACGTTGACGGGAATAACCTGCATCAAACCCACCCCAGTCTACCTCAACCCCCCGAACATACAATTCACTCAAGCTAGTCAATAACTGTTGCCAATCAGATATTTTTTTCCGCAATGAAGGCAACCACATCCCTGCATTCTCTGGCAAACACCTGCGCCCCATTCCCAATAGAACAGGATGAGGACCAATTTCTAGAAAAATGTTGTATCCTTCTCGGTGCAAAGTTTCCATGCTTGCAGAAAATTGCACTGCTTCCAGAACGTGCTGACACCAATAACTAGCTTGACAAACTTGATTTTCCTCTACTAACTTGCCAGTCAAATTAGAAATAAGTTTAATACTTGGGGATGAATACTGAACTTCTGAGGCGACTTTAGCAAAATCATCTAACATTGGCTCCATTAATGGAGAATGGAAACCATGAGAAACATTTAACTGTCTGGTTTCTAACCCCTGTTCTTTTAGTTTAGATACCACAACTTCTACTGCTGTCGCTTCCCCAGAAATAACTATACTATTCTGACCGTTAATAGCTGCAATGGAAACTTGGTCAAAACTAGATGATGATATAGCCGCTCGTACTTGCTCTTCGGAAGCAAATATTGCGACCATTTTGCCATTTTTTGGCAACGCCTGCATTAGTCGTCCCCGTTCGGCAATCAATTTTAGCCCATCTTCTAAACTGAATACTCCTGCCACACAAGCAGCCACATATTCACCCACACTATGCCCCATGACCACATCTGGTTCTATACCCCAAGACTTCCATAACTCGGCGAGAGCATATTCTATGGCAAATAAAGCAGGTTGGGTATAAGCTGTTTCATCAATACCTCTCTCCTTGCAGGAGAAAGGCTTTTCTTCCCCCCCTTCCCTCGCAGGGAAGGGGGTTGGGGGGTTAGGTTCCGGTGGATACAATATTTCTAAAAGTGGTTGATCTAAATATGGCCGGATAATTTCATCACACCGTTCCAATACTTTGCGAAATATAGGTTGAGTGTCAAACAACTCTCGCCCCATATAGATGTATTGAGAACCTTGCCCAGTGAACAGAAATGCTACTTTAGGCCGAGCATTCGACGACAACGGTTCATCGGAAAAGTTGATAGCTGCCAGTTTGTCGGCAATTTCTGTTGATGAATTTCCTATTAAAGCCAGTCGATGAGAAAAATGGTTACGTCCTGTATTAGCTGTAAAACAAATATCTGCTAAAGACTTTCCATCGAATGTCCCTGGATGAGTTTCTAAATAATTTGCATATTTATCTCTTAACTCTTTAAGAGCAGTCTCTGTTTTTGCTGACAAAGTTAATAGGTGTAGCGGACGTTCTAAATAATTTCCCTCTTGCAGAGAAGCTGGGCTATCATTATCATTTTTGACTTTTGTACGGGCGATTCGCGAATCGCCCCTACTTTTGACTTGAACTGGTGCTTCACCTAAGACAACATGAGCATTAGTGCCACTCATACCAAAGGAACTTACTCCGGCAAAATGTTGTTCATTCTTATTTACCTGCCAGGGAGTTAACTTTGTCGGAACCGTCACGGGCATTTTTTCCCAAGCAATAGCAGGGTTTGGTTGGTTGAAATGTAGGTGAGCCGGAATTTCCTGATGCTGCATTACTAGCACAGTTTTGATTAAACTTGCTATTCCAGCAGCAGCTTCTAAATGCCCAATATTAGTTTTTACAGAAGCTATTGTTAAAGGTAGATCGGAAGTTCGCTGTGGGTTTAATACTTCTGCCAAAGCTTCTACTTCTATCGGGTCTCCAAGAGTTGTACCAGTTCCATGAACTTCAACATAACTAACTTGGTGGGGTGCAACATCAGCGTTTGCTAAAGCAGCACGAATTACTTTTTGTTGAGCTAAACCATTGGGAACAGTCAACCCGCTACTATGTCCGTCGTGATTAACTGCGGAACCACGAATAACTGCCAGAATATTGTCATTATCTGAAATGGCATCGGATAACCTCTTCAGCACCACTATTCCACAACCTTCACCTCGCCCATAACCATCTGCTGCTGCATCAAAAGTTTTACAGCGACCATCAGCAGATAGCGCCCGCATCTGAGATAAAATTAGATTTCCGTGGGGAGAAATAATTAAATTTACTCCTCCAGCAATAGCTAGGTTACATTCTCCTGCACGCAAACTTTGACAAGCGAGATGAGCCGCCACTAGGGAAGAAGAACAAGCTGTATCTACTGCCATTGCTGGTCCTTGCCAACCCAGATAATAAGATAAACGACCTGCTGCTACACTAGGAGTATTCCCTGTAAAGAAATAAGCTCCTAAGCTATTTCCATTAGATGAATTCATCTGTAGCTGCATATAATCAGAGTTATTAATTCCTATAAATACTCCATTACAACTACCCGTCTGTTTTTTGGGAGCAATACCAGCGTTTTCTAATGCTTCCCAACTGACTTCTAGTAATAACCTTTGTTGAGGGTCGATGCTAACTGCTTCTTTGGGAGCAATACCAAAAAAATCAGCATCAAATTTATCTATTTCTTCATGTAAAAAGTTGCTCTTACGGACATACATTTTACCAATAGTTCCGGGGTCAGGATGGTAGTAAGAATCAATATCCCATCGTTCTGATGGTACTTCTCTAGCTGCATCCCTCCCTCCGCGCAATAGTTCCCAGAAAGCATCAGGGTTATTTGCACCTCCAGGAAATCGACATCCCATACCAACGACAGCGATAGGTTCTTTTTCTGTTTTTTTAAACTCTTCTACTTTAGATCGTAACTGTTTAACTAACAGTAATAACCGTTTAGATGAAGATAAATTTTCCCTTTCTTGTAAATAATTATCCATTGCATTTATTTAGTTTAAAATTGTTTCTAATTCAGAAATTTGTTCAAGGATTGAGGCTTCTACTTCATCTTCTGACAAATCTTCTAATTGTGACAATGAATTAATAGTATTTTTATTATTATCTTTTGATTGTATTGCTTCATCATTTTTTTCATTAAATTCTAATAAATCTTCAATTATATGACTAGATAAAGCTGAAATATTAGGATAATTAAAAGCTAAAGTTTCAGACAGAGAAATTAATAGTGTTTTTTCCAATCTTTTCTTTAACTCTACAGCCATTAGCGAATCCATACCCATTTCAAAGAAACCTATGTCTGGGTCTGGCAATTCTGAAGGTGGCAACCCTAGAACAGTGGCAATTTGATTTTGTAGATAATCTATTAAAAGAGATTGACGTTCTTTTTGAGGAGTTTTTTCCAAAATTTGGATAAATTCAGAATCCGTTTTAGGGTTTTCTAAATCATCTAATTCCGTTACAAAATTATTGTCTAATATATCTTGTACTTTATCAAATATTTTCAATTCAGAATCAGAAAATCTACCGGTGGTTTTTAAGTAATTAATTAAACTTTGAATATTACTTTTATGACCAGTAGAAAACTGCGGACTTTGAGTATCGTGGGAAGAATCAACAATTGCTGTTTTCACCCAATACCGTTGTCGTTGAAATGGATAAGTTGGCAATGTTACTTTCTGGCGAGTATAATCTTGGTCAACTCCTACCCAGTCTATTTCAGCTCCCCGTACATACAACTCTCCTAAACTAGACAACATCTGTTGCCATTCATTGCTCAAAAGTGCAGCATCCTTTGACATCCCTGTTTCTAAGGGGGAAGGGTGGGGGATTTTCCTTGGACGCAATGATGGCAACCACACACCTACATCCTCTGGCAAACACCGTCTTCCCATCCCTAATAATATTGGCTTTGGTCCGATTTCTAAGAATATTTCAGCCCCTTGTTTGTGCAAAGTTTCCATCCCTTGGGCAAACAACACTGGTTTACAGATATGATCCACCCAATATTTTGCAGAAGCAATACTATGATCTGCTGTTGTTCCTGTAACGTTGGATATAATTGGTATCTGAGGGTTCTTATATGTGATTTGATTAGCTACTGCTTCAAACACCTTCAACATTGGTTCCATTAATGGTGAATGGAAGGCGTGGGATACCTGTAGTTGTTTAGTTTTAATTCCTGATAAATCTAAGCTATTAACAAGAGAGCGAACGGCAACAGATTCCCCTGAAATCACTACACTTTCTGGCCCATTAATTGCTGCTATGGATATTTGAGGAACGGAAGCTATCGCTTCTCTAACATAAGACTCTGATGCCATAACAGAAAACATCTCACCTCCAGAAGGCAACTGCTGCATTAATCTACCTCTGGATGCAATTAATTTCAAACCGTCTTCTAGACTGAATACTCCAGCTACACAAGCAGCCACATATTCGCCCACACTATGACCGATGACTATATCTGGTTTGATTCCCCAAGACTGCCATAGTTGGACTAGAGCATATTCTATAGCAAATAGGGCAGGTTGGGTATGAGCGGTTTGATTTAATATGGATAAGTTGAATGCGTTTATGTCTTCAGGATAGAGAATTTCTTTGAGGGAAGTTGTATGGAATGTGCCTAAGATTTCCTCACATTTATTAATAGCTTCTCGGAATACTGATGATTCTGCATAAAGTTGCCTCCCCATATTTACATATTGGGAACCTTGTCCTGTGAATAAAAAGGCTATTTTGGGTTTTTTCCGTTTGCGGACTTTTCCTATAAATACATCTTTTTCTTCCTGAATAAAATTCTTTAGGCGATCGCTCAATTCACCAATAGACTCAGCTACCACTGCCAAGCGATGAGAAAAACGAGACCTCGTCGTATTAGCAGTAAAGCAGATATCAGATAGAGATACTTGGGAAGCAAACTCCAATTTCTCTACATAACATTGTGCCAGTTCCCTCAACGCCCCTTCATTTTTAGCCGACAATGTTAGTAAATGCACTGGACGCTCTAAACCATCTGCCTCTTGCAGAGGAACTAACCTATCATTATCATTTTTGACTTCTGACTTCTGACTTCTGACTTGTTGCAGAGGATCTACCCTATCACTTCTGACTTCTAACTTCTGACTTCTGACTTCATAGGGTGCTTCTGCCAAAACGACATGACCATTAGTTCCACCAAAACCAAAGGAACTAACTCCAGCAAAACGAGGTTGAGTACCAACTAACCAAGGTTGCGGTTGAGTTGGAATAGCAAAAGGAGTATCTGCCAAAGAAATCAGTGGATTTAATTTTTTCAAATGCAAATGAGGAGGAATTTCTTGGTGTTGCAGGGATAGCACTACTTTGATCAAACCAGCAATACCAGCAGCAGCTTCTAAATGACCGATATTAGTTTTGACCGAACCCATCCAACAAGGTTCGTTATTAGAACGCCTAGACATCAATACTTTTTTCAGAGACCTTACCTCAATGGGGTCTCCCAGAGAAGTACCAGTACCATGAACTTCTACATAACTAATACGATGGGGTTCCACATTAGCTTTTGCTAGCGCTTGCTTGATAACTGCTTGTTGTGCGGGTCCATTGGGGGCAGTAATACCATTACTCAAACCATCCTGATTAACTGCCGAACCATCAATAACTGCCAGAATATTATCTCCAGCATCTATCGCATCTGCCAGACGTTTCAAAACTATTACGCCGCACCCCTCCCCCCGAACGTAACCATCAGCACTAGCATCAAAAGTTTTACAGCGACCATCTGCTGCCATCATGTCAGCTTCGGAGAAAGTAGCAGTTATTTCGGGAGACAAAATTAAGTTAACTCCACCTACCAAGCAGAGATTGCTTTCTTTTGTTTGCAAACTCTGAGTGGCTAAATGTACTGCTACTAATGATGAGGAGCAAGCAGTGTCTACTACCATACTTGGTCCCTGCAAGTTCAAGGAATAGGATAAACGGTTTGCAGCAATACTAGGTGCTGTACCAATACCATCGTAAGCGTTAGAGCTTGAGGAATCTTTGTATAAAAGTCTGTGGTAGTCTAAGTTGCTAATACCGATGAAGACACCTGTTTGACTGCCAGATAGTTTTTCTGGTATTATAAAAGCGTTTTCCAAAGCCTCCCAAGCTACCTCTAATAATAGTCTATGTTGTGGGTCTATTCGTTCTGCCTCGCGGGGGGCAATGCCGAAAAAATTGGCATCGAACCGATCTACATTTTTAATAAACCCACCCCATCGGTGGGGGCAAGAGTCTATATGCCATCGTTCTGGAGTAATTTCAGATATTGCGTCTTTACCAGAAGATAATAATTCCCAAAATGATTCTAGATTTTTCGCCCCTGGAAAACGACAACTAATACCTATAATTGCTATTGGTTCCACTTTTTTCCTCATCTCCCAACTAATCGATCTTTTTAAACAATAAACTTTATAAATAGAGGAACAAAATAATAATTTTATTTACTTAATTATCTTATTTACTTTGATTATTTTGTGCATCAAATAGATATTGAGATAATGATTCTATTGTTGGGTAATCATAGGGTAAAGTTTCATCAATTTCAAACCCAATAAAATCTCTCAAATCTCCTGTCATCATAATAGCTGTTGATGAATCTAAGCCATATCTATCAAAGGGAATATCTACATCTATTTCATCTTGATTCATTTCTAGATTCTCAGCTAAGTAAGAAATTAGCCACTCTTCAATTGCCTCTTTTGTCTGATTATTTTCATGCCCCATGTATTTGCTTTTCAAGAATTTTATTTTAAGTTAGCTTATTTAATTTGAATTAACTATCGTAGTTTTGCTGATTTTTTTATTTATCTCATGCTAATTGGAGGAATATCCAGAAAAATTTTATTGCTCTGCCAGCAAAATTCAGATTTACCTATTAAATAAAAGATAAATATCAAATCAAGTTGTACCAGAATGTGAAAAATGTTTTTCATCTCTACTGACTATTGACTATTGACTACTAACTACTTAATTATCGAGTCCAACTGCCTACTACATTTAAAGTTCCAGCAGCAAAACCAGACCGACAAGCACGACGTTGAATTTTACCACTAGAAGTTTTGGGAATACTAGCTGTTTTCAGGAGTAAAATAGCATAAACTTGCAGGTCATGTTGGCGAGTAATAGCTTGACGAATATTTCCTACAACTTCATCAATATTCATGGAGCGTAAGTAAGTTCGTTCCACTTCTTGAACTATTACTAACTCCTCTTTACCATTAATATCTAGAGAAAAAGCTGCTCCACTATTTAAGCGAAGTGCTGGATGACTTCTTTCTACTGTCAGTTCAATATCTTGAGGATAATGGTTGCGACCGCGAATAATAATTACATCCTTAAGTCTCCCGGTAACAAACAACTCCCCATCAATACAAAAGCCCAAATCTCCCGTGCGCAGAAATGGACCTTTGTTAGTATCTGCAATATAGGCGTTAAAAGTTTCCTGTGTTTCCACAGGTCGATGCCAATATCCGAGAGCTACATTTGTACCGGAAACCCATATTTCTCCAACTTTGCCTGCTGGACATTGTGTTAAAGATTCAGGATCGACAATAATTATTTGCTCATTTAACCATGCTCGACCACAACCAACAATATTTTTTACCTCCTTTTGTGAAATGTTGCTATCGGAAACTGCAACGATCTGGTTTTGTTCTAAACTATTACTTTCTACAGAGCAAACCAGAGGTGCTGCTGTCTTTAGTCCTCCAGAAACAAATAATGTCGCTTCAGCCATACCATAACATGGGTAAAATACTTCGCGACGAAAACCGCAAGAGGCAAAACTGTTGGTAAAATTTTCTAACGTTTCTGCTCTTACTGGTTCCGCTCCACTAAAAGCTAATTCCCAACTACTTAAGTCAAGGGTAGCTTTCTGTTCTGGTGTAATTTTACGAACGCAGAGATCGTAAGCAAAATTAGGCCCCCCACTGGTTGTTGCACGATAGCGAGAAATTGCTTGTAACCAACGGAAAGGTTTTTGGAGAAATGCTACTGGCGAGATTAAAATGCAGGGTATCCCTAGATATAAAGGTTGTAGTACATTGCCAATTAATCCCATGTCGTGGAATAGAGGCAACCAACCAACAAAGATTGTTTTCTCTGTATGTTGGTAAGCTACTCTGACCATTTCCTCGTTGTAAAGCAAATTTCTATGACTTACTATTACTCCTTTTGGAGTACCCGTAGAACCAGAAGTGTATTGTAGAAAAGCTATCGTATTCCCAGAGATGGGAGCAATGTCTACTAAATTATCTGTTGCTTCTACCGCTATCGTATCAGTTGCTAACCATTCTAGCTTGACTAATTCAGAATTTTCTGCCAACCGACTTTTGATGTTGACTAATATATCTTTAGTAGTAAGTGCTACTGTTGCTTGAGAATCTGTAATAATTGCTTCTAGTCTAGACATATTTTGATTGCGACGTGGTGGATAAGCAGGTACTGCGATGACTCCCGCATACAAACATCCAAAAAATGCAGTGATAAATTCTAAACCAGACGGGTAGAGTAGCAAAGCAGTTGAGCCACTGGTTGTTACTGATAAAATTTGAGTAGCGATCGCTCGTGCTTGCCGATCTAATTCTTGATAAGTTAGACTAATTTCTTTTGCTTCTCCATCCTCAAGGAAAGTATAAGCAATTTTGTTAGGTTGATGACTAGCAAGACTACTTAGTAAATCTACTAATGTATTGCATTTTAGTCTATGTTCTATAGAAAATTTTTCGTATAACTGTTTCATATATATGACACCCTATTTTATCTTTTTCCCAGTAGTTTTAATAACTCACTGTCTAAACGGTGCTGAAAAATACTTGGGGTAGGTAGACACGAAGTAGCTTGTCGAAAACTATCCTAATATAGTTTTCCCTCGAGCATTAATGCCTTATTCAAAAACAATAATAATTGTTTCTAAAACTTCAAAAGATAGTAGATGACACCCTCAAGACTTACGCAAAAAATGAAATTATAGCTCATTTGTAGGGAGTAACACAGCCGTTAACCCCTACTATCTATAGTGGTTATGCGTAAGTCCTGACCCTTCAATAATGTAACACAAAAGCTCAATTAATGCTTTTGTTTATTCTTCAATAAAGAAGCACCCAAACCACCCACTGCAAATAAACCGAAAATAGTGGTAGGTTCAGGAATGGATTCAGGAATATTCAAAACTGCAATAGCTGTTTCAACATCTACAAAATCAAAAGACCCTGTAGCTGTAGCTGAATTACTCCCATTACTTAATACTACGGATACATTTACTCCCGCAAAATCTCCACCAGGATCTAGACGATCTACTTCTGCATCAGGATTGTCACGATCGCGAAAAGGTAAATCTCCATTACCTACCACAGTTGTATTAGCTCCAAAGGTGAAAGTATCACCAGGATTAAATGTACCGTCTGCAAAATTTGCACCTAATATCCGAATTTGACCATCTAAGGTATCAGCAGGAGGGGTAAATTCATTATCTACAACAAGAGAAGTGACTGTTTTCTCGCCATCTCCTAAGATTGCTTCAGTAATGTTGGCAATTGAGACTCCATCACCTTCACCAATCTCAGGAAGTGGACTAAATCTGAAAACTCCATTTGGGTCTGTAGTCAAGTCAAATGCAACTGATTTAATAAATGAATCCTCTAACCCATCTTTAAAGAAAACACTAAAAAAATCATTCTCTCCATTATTGATATTCTCACCAGAATCAGCTCCCTTTGTCTGGAATACAATCGTAGCTGCTTGTGCTGCTACTGTGCTTCCTAGAGCTATTAGTAAAGCTCCAGTTGTTGCTATTGAGATTTTTTTCATCATTTTTTTCACGTTGTTAGGTTAGCTAGGAAAATATATTAAGCTTAATGAACCAAAATATACTTATCTCAACAATTATCGAGTTAGCTATCTTATCAGGCAAACTTAAAGATAAATAGGTAGAGCCTAATTAAGAATTTATTTAAAAACTAACCCTGGTAAATTTGAGACATCTAGGTAATTAAGCTCGATTTTAGACAACCTTTACAAATACAACTCAAAGATTAACCCTTAATATTTAACAAAACCAAAGCTATTTGATAAGAGCTAATATTAAAGTTGCGCCTTTAAGTTATTGAGATGTTTTATTAATAAAGGTTGAAATATATAGTAATGTTTCTACCTCAAACTTGCAACCTTTATAAAAAAATCTTATTAGGGCAATGCATTTTTTTGGAAAAAACTTATTTTGTTTGTTTTATTTTACTTCTCTAAATCCAGACAATACTTTAGATATAAAGCCTAAAAATAAAGCTTTATTTTTTTTTAATATTTAAACTTAAAATCGCCTAAAACGGATTTTTTGCTTGAAATGGATTTTTTGAAAATTTAAGGTAATATTGCAGAAAAAATATATTAAACTTTCCATAAATACTTTAAATCAAATAATCATTAAATTTAATTACAAACAAAAATCCAACTAAATACTATGTGAATACATGACCGTAAAAACGTCGCAAAGACGACCGACGAGCTTGCAAACTTTCTTTATAATTTGGGGAGGTCAATTAGTCTCAACGATCGGCTCTAACATGACAAGTTTTGCGATCGCTATCTGGGCATGGGAACTAACAGGTAAAGCAACACCTTTATCTTTAATCTTATTCTTTACCCACACGCCCACAGTCATTGCAGCTTGTTTTGCCGGAGTATTAGTAGACCGTTGGAATAGGAAGCAACTGATGATAGTAGGGGATGCAATAGCTGCCTTATCGACTATTGCTATTTTACTACTACTGCTAAACAACAACTTACAAATTTGGCATCTATATGTAACAACAGCTATCAATGGCTTATTTGGATATTTCCAAAGTCTAGCTTATTCTGCTTCGATGTCTACAATAGTACCAAAACAGCATTACGCAAGATGCTCGGCGATGTCATCATTCAAGCTAGCTAGCTCTGTAATTTTAGGTCCTGCACTTGCAGGAACTTTTTACCCAATCATTGGTTTGAAAGGTATCCTACTTATTGATGTTATTACCTGTATTATTGCTGCTACTACCCTTTTGTTAGTACATATTCCTCAGCCTTCCATTCCTAAAATAGAAAACTTCAGTGACAATAAAATCTTGCCAGAGTTAACTTTTGGTTTCCGCTATATATTTGCCAGACCAAGTTTATTAGCTCTCCTTACATTTCTGCTAACCACTAATTTTGTAGATAAAGTCGGAATGGCAGTTTTCTCATCTATGATTCTAGCTCGAACTAATAACAACCCAGAGATACTTGCAAGTGTAAACATTGCTTTTGGAGTTGGTGCTTCAGTAGGTGCGATGATGTTTAGTATTTGGGGAGGACCAAAGTTACGCATTCATGGAATGTTGATAGGTACTGGAGTGACAGAATTTGCCAAAGTGCTGTTTAGTCTAGCACGAGAACCTTTAATGTGGATTGTAACAGCTACTTCTGGTGGTTTTTTTATGCCTTGGTTGGGTAGTTGCAATCAAGCAATTTGGCTTTCTAAAGTGAAACCTGGTATTCAAGGAAAAGTTTTTGCTTCTCGTTTTCTCATAGCTCAAATAACTACTCCATTGGCTTTGGGAATTAGCGGTCCTTTAGCTGACCACATATTTGAACCTGCTATGGAAACAGATGGTTCCTTAGCTAATATCTTTGGTGGTTTATTTGGTACTGGTGCTGGTGCTGGTATGGCATTACAAATTGCGCTATTTTCTGGCTTAGGTATAGTCATCTGTTTATGTGGATATCGTTTCCATAATCTAAGGAATGTGGAATTTATACTGCCAGACCACGATAGTTAATAGTTAATAGAACAGATGAATACTAAACCACAAATTGCTTCATAGCAAATAGGCTAGATAAATATCTTTCATTTACTCTCCTTATGTAATTTTTGTCACCCTTAACTGGCTTTAGTTGCAGTTATTATATCTAATATATATGCTAATAAATAGCAATAAAGATTTTCAAATAATTTTAGTACAGTTTGAGCAAACATTATGATTATTCTATTGTATGTCTCATCACTTACAAATAAATTATTGGAAGAAATTCCTATTTATCAAGAAATCTATGTTAAACTAAATTTCATTTAGCTTTTGTCCATAAATAAATACTACTAAATTATAGATGTAATGCAAATTAGTCAATTTATTACGAATGCAGGCATTGTCGCCTGGCCACTACTAATGTTTTCCCTTGTCGCGATCGCTCTAGTTATAGAGCGTGGAGCATTTTGGTTTAAAGTTTTGCAACGACAAAGTTTAGTAGTGCAAAAGGTACTGAAAACATACAGAACAGATGCTTATACTGCTCTAAACATACTTCAGAAAAATGCTGACTTACCTATCCCTCGCATTTTTCTAGAAGCTCTAGAACTAGAGAAACCGACTCCGGAGGAAATGCGCCTAGCTTTAGAAAGTGCAGCGTCAGCAGAACTTCCTCATCTCCGTCGTTTTAACACAATTTTTGACACTATTATTAATGTTGCTCCTCTACTGGGTTTGTTAGGAACTGTTTTAGGATTAATTACGTCTTTTGCTTCCTTAAATATAGGAGATGTTGGTGGTAGTAGTAGTGCTGGAGTTACAGGTGGTATTAGTGAAGCTTTAGCATCAACAGTATTAGGATTAGTAGTAGCTATTTTTACCCTGGTTTTTAGCAATATGTTTCGGGGATTTTATAAACGACAAATAGCTCTAATTCAAGAGTACGGGGGTCAACTTGAACTTCTATATCGGATTCATTATGAAAGAGGAGATTTTAACTTTAAGCCTACTCCCAATAAATCCTTAGAAGTATCCAATTTTAGAACTTAATAAAAAAATCATATTTTCAGCAAAAAATTAAAATTAGTAAATTATGCGTTTAATTGATGACGATCTAGATGTAGCACCACAGATAAATATCTTGCCAATGATTGATGTTATATTCTCTATCTTGGCATTCTTTATAATTTCTACCTTGTTTTTAACCCGTTCAGAGGGTTTGCCAGTAAATTTACCAAAAGCTTCTACATCTCAACTTCAAAAAACAGAACAAATAACTGTAACTATTGACGAAGTAGGGAAAGTATTTCTTAATCGCGAACTTATAGAAGTAGATGCTTTAGAAAAAGCAGTACGTCAACTTGTATTACCAAATCAAACATCTATAGTTACTATAAAAGCTGATGAAGAGGTAGACCATGGTGATGTAGTAGGAGTTATGGATCAACTACGAAAAATAGATGAAGTAAAATTGGCGATCGCTACTAAAAAACCAAAGTAAATAATAATTATTGTTTAGTAACTTCCTTGAGTTTTACTCAAAAGTAAAAAATTAATTTATCTAGTAAATCATTGTCCCGATCAACTATCTATATTTTCAAGATTTTGAGGAGACGTTAAGTTAAATTATAAATAAGTATATATGAGTCTTTCAATTACTTGTATAGAACAACAACAAAAAGATAGACGAACGGTAAAAAAGTTCGTCATTTATGGTTTGTTGTGTTCGACTATCCTCCACGCAGCAGTTCTTACATTAGCAATTAGTGGAATGTTGGATCGACCCCTAGAACAAGAGGAAGATGCAATCGAACTAATTTTTGTAGAAGAACCAGAAGAAGCTCCACCAGAACCAGAAGTTGAAGAAAAAGTAGAGGAACCAGAAGTTGAAGAAAAAGTAGAAGAACCAGAACCAGAAGAGATAGTCGAAGAGCAAGAGGTTATACCACCAGAACCACTGGAAACAGCTATTGCTCAACCCCAGGAAATCGTTCCTCCAGAAATACCAAGGTCAACAGCAATATCAGAAACAGTAGAACCTTCTTCTCCCGAACTACCAACAGAAACAGCACTGGAACCTATTGAGCAACCCCAACAGTTAGAACCATTACCAGAACCTGAACCATTACCAGAACCTGTTGCTGCGGAACCTATTGCTCAACCAAACCCATCAGCAGCAGCTTTTTCTCCAGACTCCATAGCGGAGGTACAACCAGACACTACATCTACTCCAGAAACATCAGACTCCTTTTCAGCACCAATAGCAGCTAATATTCCTCCAGAAGTACCAAAACCAGAAGTTGCAGAGGTAACTCAACCGAGTTTTGAGGAACCTAGCTCAAACTTGAGTAGTTCTCTGAGCGAACAGAGTAGTTTTGAGGATGTTTCGAGTAATATTGGTAATACACAAAGTTCCCTATCTAGTCCTATTGAGACA
>NZ_JAAHGT010000389.1:2195-8491 GCF_010672385.1 Okeania sp. SIO2F4 | reverse complement strand
TCTTGTAGGGGGGTGTGGAGAGGGGGAAGAGGGGGAGGAGGGGGAAGAGGGGGGAGTCAGAATCTTGGGGTGGATTTATCAAAAAAATGTCTAATTCAATACACTATTTCTGAGAAAAAAGCTGATTCAAGACTTAAGCATAACTGACTGCCTTTGTCAAGTTTTATGTTAAGAAAGATGTTTATAAAGCATAGTTCTTTTAAGAAGGGGTAATTATTAATTATTAATTGTTCATTGTTAATTACTGAAAGGAGTCAGGAGTCAGTAGCTAGAAAGGAGTTTTTCGGTAACTAAATCAGAATAAATAGGTATAATCTGCACTATTGTTTTGGCTAAAAATTTACAATTAGTTGAATTTCATACCGTGTTTCAGCAACGCCGCTCTGAGAAGTTATAGTCATTTCAAATGAAACCCTTTCAAGGCAAGAAAGACTCGTCTCAATCTAAACTGAAATGACTATATGCATTCTTCAGGTTGGGTATTTCAAGATGTTAACTTTCATAAATTTCTAAAGGTAATTGATCTGGGTCTGGAAAGAAAGTAAAACGCTTGCCAGTTATTTCATCAATCCTAATATCTTCTACTTCTATACCTTGGGATTTCAAATAATCAACAGACTCATCAATATTATCTACTTCTAATGCTAAATGTCTCAGACCACAAGCTTCTGGGCGAGTTAATCTTTTTGGCGGGTCAGGAAATGAAAATAATTCTATCTGATTACCATTACCTACACGCAAATCTAACTTATAAGAATTGCGTGCTTTTCTCCAAGTTTCTTGAATAATTTTACAGCCTAAAATATTCACATAAAAATGCTTGGAATTTTCATAATCAGAGCAAATAATCGCAACATGATTAAATCTTTTAATTTTCATCATAAAAATTCGTTCAATAATTAATAATTAACAATTAATAATTAACAATTACCTCTTCTTTTCAAGAAGAGGATTGATTAAAAGGGAAATTTTTTTCTCCTCTTGGTCGATTGGATATGGTTAGGTAACCCATCCATCCCATCCTACGGAATTATCCGCTTTCCGACCGCTCTCTTGGTCGATTGGATATGGCGAGGAAACCTCGCCATCCCTCGACCGCTTTTTTCTCCTTTAAAGGAAAAGCTTTAAACCCTTATTTTTCGGTAATACCAAGTGTAAAAAAAAATAATATTACGAATAAGCTTGAGTGTTTAAAGGAGTTGATTTGAATGTTTATTTGAATAAAAAAAATAGGATAGCTATAAAAAAAACTTGAGATTCTATTCCTTCTGACTCGGTCTTCGGTCTTCGGTTATCCTGAGCAATAACCTAACTATTTCTAGTAAACATTTATCAGACTTGGTATAAGTGGGAAACCAGCTCGTAGTCAAATATGCTATAATTTGCTATAATTGATGATGGAGACAAAGACCTTTGAATCATGGTGAGACTATCGTTATCTAATAAACGCTGAAATGCTTTGAAGTGCGGAATTTAGATATACCATACTCCCCTATGTTTTAGGTCTAATACTTTTAACTTTTGAGTTTTGCTTTCCAAGCAGCGGTTGACAACCTTCGCGATCGCATTTTCCCTTAACAATAACCTCATAACTTTCAGCATGAAGTCCTGGAGGTAACTGATCTAATCGTATATTACTAAAAGTTTCCCATTTTATATCAACGATAGCACTACAGTTTTGACAGCAAAAATGATGATGGGGTTTAACATTGGCATCATAACGAGTCACTCCCTCCTCCAGTAATACTTCCTTAACTAAACCTACTTCCCGTAATACAGTTAAAGCACTATAAATAGTTGCCTTAGAAGAAATTGGTAACTCGCGGTTTACCTCACTCAGAATTTCCTCAACAGTTGGATGGTCTGAACGAGACAGAAGATTGGCATAAACTGCAAATCGCTGAGGAGTAATTCTTAGCCCTTTAGATTGCATTTTTCTCTGAATCTCTGTTGTAGTATAGTTGTTTTTCATTATTCTCAAGTTATTAAATATATTTTCAACTAATTAATAATTTTAACATAATATAATTGCTTCTTAATCAAGAATTAATATTTAACTTGACATTTTCTTAAATCAGAATTATTCTTAGAAATAACTACCAACTACCATAGAGAGGAAAAAATTATGGACTTGTCCAACTCTAACACCAGCAAAAATTTGTCCGATGCTTTTGCAGGAGAATCAATGGCTAACCGTAAATATCTCTTCTTTGCCGAAGTTGCCAAGAAATTAGGCATGGAAGATTTAGCCAAACTATTCCGGGAAACAGCTAATCAAGAAACCCAACACGCTTTTTCTCACTTTCGCCTGCTTCATCCTGAATTAGTAGTAGATAACCCATCTACCCTAACTGAAGAGCAAAAAAAAGCGATCGCCTCTCGTTGTCTAGAATTAGCAATTGAAGGAGAGACCTACGAATATACAACCATGTACCCAGAATTTGCCGAACAAGCACGAGTAGATCGTGATAGTGGAGCTGTTGCAGAATTCAAAGAGCAAGAAGAAGAGTCCCGCGAACACGCCACCATGTTCCGTCAAGCAGCTCATAAGTTTGGTTTACTTACCCACATTGAAAACCACCATGCTAATCAATATACAGAAGCTCTCGAAGGTCTCAATGGTGTTGCACCCAAACAAAAAGTTGTTGGTAGTAAATGGATCTGTCGTGTATGTTCAATGATTTACGATCCAGTTGTCGGCGACCCGGACTCTGGTATTGCTCCTGGCACCCCATTTGAAGAAATTCCTGAAGATTGGTCTTGCCCTATTTGTGGAGCGCAAAAGAAATCTTTTGTTCCTTATGAAGAGGGAGTTGCGGCTTAAGTATTGATCGGGACTTACGCAGTAGCGCTATATATGCTGTATTATTTGGAGATTATTTCAGATATTCCCAGTACAATTAGTGCCTTTGCGTAAGTCCTGTTTATATCAAAGCTGATTTATAAAGACACTTTAAAGAAGGTCTTTCCGAATTAAAATAGAGATTTAAGACAAAAGCATTACACATTTAGTAACACCCGTTAAATTTATTTAGTTTAGTATAATAGACCTCTGGTGGAAAAGAGGGAGTAGTACGGACGTTGCATGCAACGTCCGTACAGAGTAGGGAGTAGGGGGAAAGAATTGATGATTTATCCGTATGGGATTGATTTGATTTTTGATGATCGCGCCTATGTCTAATAAAGAAAAATATATCCAAGCGACCTGAATGATTCAGACTCGAACCTCATCAAACCCCTACTACCTAAACCCAAAGGGTGATTAACTGTTAAACTTAAACCGTAGAAAATAGTTGTAAAATTTACAAAAGTGTTGTAATATTAAATAGGTAACAACAAATGATCAAAAATAGCAAGTGAATGCGACTTGTTGATAGACATATTATTAACCGAACACATCAGTATTGGCGAGTTTGTGATGAGTTAGCCTTTAAGTCGAAAAACTTGTATAACTTGGCTAATTATTATTGTCGTCAGCATTTTTTCACTTTTCTCAAAAAGTCTGGATTTAACTAAACTGTACCACGCCACCAAAGATAGCGATGCCGATTAGCATTACCAATGGTGTTTTCTATGTACAACGAAGTGGATGTCAATGGGAGATGATGCTCCATGATTTGCCACCTTACACTACTGTGTACAAATATTTTCAGAAATGACAACGTTGTGGTTTATGGCAGCAAATGTACGACAAAATTTCCCAACAACTACACAGTGAATTAGGAAAAGGTGAAGACTCTAGCGTTGCGATCGCCGATTCTCAAGCAGTCAAAATAACGGAAAAAAATCCTCGCTCTACGGTTTCAATGGTAGTAAAAAAGTTAAAGCGCGTAAACGCCATGTTGTAGACTTATTTTGAATTATTACAGCCTTTTCTGGAGGTATCTATTTTTATTAGAGGTAATTAAGGGAAAATAATATAATTATGAAGTCGCTTAGTTGAGCCGATCGCTCCTTTTATTTATTGACATTCTGTAGCAAGCGAGATATAAATATTTTAATTCAATTCATATAATTTAGGAGTAATTAATGGGATTTCAGCGATTCATAACAAAATCTATTTCACGATTTATATTTTCTCTAGGATTAGGCATATTATCACCGATTTTTAATCCTATTCCTACTATTGCTGCTGAAAAAATAATAATTGCTGTTCCCGATATTAATATCAAAGATCCAATCGAAATTTATTTACCAGCTTTTCAAATTAAAATACCAGTCCAATCTCTCGAAAACTTTGCCAAAGAAGGTGAATACACAGATGAGTTTATTCTTTATTCGGAACTATTAAAAGATGAAATAAAGGACTTACAACAACTTTTAAAAAAGCAAAGACAAGAGCTAAGGCAACTTTTACAAAAGGATTTTGATGTAGCTCCTAGTATTGTCAAAGGATTTCTAGAAGAGCCAGCAGGAAAAGAAGTACTAAAACGTTTAGGTAAAATCATCCAAACTGGAGAAGATAAAAATGGTAGTGAAGCTCTCAAAATAGCTTTTGAATTAGCTGTTGCCGAGCCGGATGGTTTAACGATTATTAATTTGCTGAAAAAATTTCCCGGAGATATTTTTATAGAACTTCAAGAAGGTATCAATTTAGTTGATGAGTTAACAGAAAGATTTGTTGAAGAAAATAGGATTGTAACAGAACTACAAAAACAAGCAAAAAAGGTAGCAGTTTCTGAGACTCGACGGAATTTTAAGAATTTACCAGATTTAAGAAAACCAGGGAATACAAAATGGGAAAAACAATCTTTGACCTTTAGAAATCCCAATCGCGATCGCTTTTCTCCAGCAGATATTTATCTGCCTAATATTTCGGGAAATCAATTAATTCCTGTGGTAGTAATTTCTCATGGTTTAGGTTCAGATTTGAGTAGTTTTGTCTATCTTGCTGAACATTTAGCATCTCATGGTTTTGCTGTAATAGTACCGGAACATATTGGTTCAAGTGCAGAAAAACTTGAAAGCATATTTGCAGGTTTTAGTAGACCTGTAGATGGAATGGAATTTATTAATCGCCCACTAGATATTAAGTATTTGCTAGATGAAATAGAGAAAAAAATAGGCTCCGATCCGAGATTGCAAGGTAGACTAAATTTGCAACAGGTGGGAGTATTAGGTCAATCTTTTGGTGGTTATACAGCTTTAAGTCTTGCAGGTGCTCCCCTCAACCTAGAACAACTCCGAAAAGATTGCCAATCTGAAGACACTAAGTCGATCTTAAATTTATCCCTATTATTACAGTGTCAAACTATTAATTTACCAGGGAAAATGAACAAAAATTTAGGAGATGAACGTATCACAGCAGCTATTGCAATTAATCCTGTTAGTAGTGGTGTATTTGGAGCTGGAAATAAAGGTATTAGTGAAATTCAAATACCTATGATGATTGTTGCTAGCACTCAAGATCTTTTTGCTCCACCAGTTCCAGAGCAAATTTATCCATTTATCAGCTTAACTACTCCAGAAAGATATTTAGTTATGAGCAAACCAGCAACTCATTTTTCATTTATTGCTGAAGCAGAAGAAACTTCTACTTCTACTTCTATAGAACTACCAAAACAATTAATTGGTCCTGACCCGAATTTGGCTTATCCCTATCTTCAGGCATTAAGTTTAGCATTTTTTCGAGCTTATCTTCAAAATCAATCCCAATCATTGCTATATTTAAGTCACTCTTATCTCCAATATCTCAATCAAAAACCATTTACTTTTAGTTTACTGAAGTCTCTTACAGAAGAGGATATACAAAGAATAATTAATAACTTTTCTGAATAAGTTACGGAATAATTAATAATTAATAATTAATAATTAATAATTAATTCATTCAGGTTGAAAGCTTCCTCTTTCAAAGGGAAAAAAAGAATTTTTTTTCTTCAATCCTCAATCCTATCCGTTTTAGGGATAGGTAATTATTAATTGTTATATCATGTCTGGATAAGAGCGCGATAGAACGACCTTCCGCTTACGCGACCGAAAAAACTTATTTTTAGTTGATTTTTAACAGAAGTATTTTATCTACCCAATTGGAGGGTGCTAGATCTGCTTTTGGCTGACTGCCGATCGCTAACTAGCTGAATGCTGACTAAGTAGTTTCTGGAATTGGAAAAATTTCTCCCTTTAAATAAGCATCAAAATACTTCTTAAAATACTTTTTGAAAGAGGGAATAGGGAGTAGGGAATAGGGAATAGGCCAGAAATATTTATTCTGTCAGTTTGACCACATTAACTTGGCATCTACTGTCAGTAGTCAACCTTGACTTAAGTAGTTTCTGGAATGGGAAAAATTTCTCCCT
>NZ_JAAHGT010000389.1:0-2185 GCF_010672385.1 Okeania sp. SIO2F4 | reverse complement strand
AGGGAGTAGGGAATAGGGAATAGGCCAGAAATATTTATTCTGTCAGTTTGACCACATTAACTTGGCATCTACTGTCAGTAGTCAACCTTGACTTAAGTAGTTTCTGGAATGGGAAAAATTTCTCCCTTTAAATAAGCATCAAAATACTTCTTAAAATACAAAATACTTGTTACATTTGGCTCATCACTTTCATCAGGAGCAAATTCATAAATTGGCAATCTTTCTCTCACCAACTTCACTAAATTAGGATGAAGTTCTTCAAAAGATTCTACTCTAGAAATAGTCGTTTCAAACCTTAATCTAGCTGGATGACCATAACCTAATTTCATCCAAGGCATCCACGGACAATCTCTTGCCCATTCAGAAGGAGGTATTTCTGTTACTCCTGGCCGAGCTACACTAGAAGTAAAATATTCCACTCCCTTAAACTTTTCTCCAGGACAATAATCTAGATATTTAGTTTCCTTTGCTAAAGGGTGAGGATATTCTAAAGGAATTTCTATAACTTTTTGCACATATCCAGAATTCTCAGGAATGACAATTTTTTTAGGTGAGACAAAACCCTGTACCATACGATTAGCAATATGCACTACTGGAACTTCTTTTACTCCTTCTCTTGGTCGCCAATAATGCAATATTTCTTGAGTATAAGCATCACAAAATAAACAAATTTCTCGATTAATTCTTTGTCCAGCTTCCCCATATTCTGGATGTGGTTTAATAAACACTTTTGTAGCATTCATACCAATAATAGAAAACAACTTTTCTTTGGGTTTACCAGGTGATTCTATCCACCAAACTTCTCCACCCCAGTTATAGTAAAGTTGTTTACCATTATTCTCTCTATAAAAATTTAAGTTATCAAATTCATATTCAGTTGCATATTCACTCATTATTGACTCCTATTTATTGAATAAGCATTCAGCTATTAGCAATCATCTCTCAGCTTTTTGATAATTAAGCAAGGATTTTTTTAAGAAAACTTATATTAACTTAGTAGCTACTTATTTATGCTAGAAATTATCTCAAATATATCAATAAAAATTTCTGCTTTCAGAAGCTGTTTGTAAACTCATAAAAACCTCTCTCCAAACCTCTCTCCTACTCCGAGAGAGGCTTATTCACCCCCATTCCCTTGTAGGGAAGGGGGGCAGGGGGGTTAGGTTTGCCCGGATTCATTGGTTCCATGCAATACTTCTCAAACAACTTCTCAAGACAAGACAAGCGTAATTATAATAACGCAGCTCTTTCCGAGGAGACAAGATAAAAAATGACTGGTTTTAGCTCCACATTCTGCAGGAAATGTTTACGGAAAAAGAAAGAAGGGAAAAGTTCATCGGGATACTTTCACCCAACCGCCCCGCTTCTACAAAGCCCAATCAATTTGATAAACCCTGTAGAAAGTGCGGTATTAAACTAATAAGAGAAAAGTTAACGAAGTCAGAAGTCATAAGTTTTTTTTGTAATAGGGATTTAGAGCAAACCTACAAAAACATTTCGCATTAAAAGGCGGATTTTTAGACCAAATTATTTTGAGAAAATTTATTTTTATCGTGATTAATTAAAATGATTGAAAATCAAGGATATCTAGAATTTATTAACTGAATAAACTAGGGTAAGTAATCATCAAAGAAGACAACAAAATGAAAAAAATAAACCTTATAGCTAAGTAGCTGAATGCTAATTACTGTATTATTATAGACAAAAAATTACAAAAGCAAAGGAATGGTCAATCTCACAAAAAAACTACTTGAGGCAAAAGACTGGGTGAAAGTCCGTGCTAGTACCGATGCTCAACAATCTTTTCTGACTTGGCATGGTTCGGTTCATTCCTTTATTCCAGGGGAACCGAAACAGCATTTGTTTGAAATAGTAGGAATGAGTGTGGCCAGATGTATTCCCAAATCTGAGGGAGGTTGGGATTTTACTTCTAGGGAACTGACCTTTTATCTTGACCCCGAAACAGGAGAAAAGTTGGATACTTGGAAAAATCCCTGGACTGATGAAATTTTGCCTGTGCTTCATGTGGCCAATAATCCCGTACAGGGATTATTTAAAAGGCCAATGCCAGCATTAGTTGATGAGGAGTTGACTACTTATAAGTTTGACCTATTTTCTAGCTATCCTAACCCCCTCGCCGACGATCCGAAGTTTGCTGAATATAGTCCCCAACCTCTCTATCAAG
>NZ_JAAHGT010000388.1:5933-8498 GCF_010672385.1 Okeania sp. SIO2F4 | reverse complement strand
ATTGCCTGGATTTGTTTTAAATATGAGCAAAGTTTGGTAAAATCTGATTTTTAAATACTAAATAGTAGATTGGTAAAAAAAATGGATATTAAACAAGGATTTGTCGGTACAGTTGGCAATACTCCATTAATTAGATTAAATAGCTTCAGTGAAGAAACTGGATGTGAAATTTTAGGCAAAGCAGAATTTCTTAATCCAGGGGGTTCGGTGAAAGACCGAGCTGCTCTTTATATTATTAAAGATGCAGAAGAAAAAGGTTTACTGAAACCTGGTGGAACAGTTGTGGAAGGAACTGCTGGTAATACAGGAATTGGTTTGGCACATATTTGTAATGCTAAAGGTTATAAGTGTTTGATTATTATTCCTGAAACTCAATCTATTGAAAAAATGGATGCTTTGAGAACTTTAGGTGCAGAGGTTCGCCCCGTTCCTGCGGTTCCCTATAAAGACCCGAATAATTATGTAAAAATGTCAGGTAGATTAGCTTCGGAAATGGAAAATGCTGTCTGGGCAAATCAGTTTGATAATTTGGCAAATAGAATCGCTCATTATGAAACAACTGGACTGGAAATTTGGGAACAAACAAATGGAAAAGTAGATGCTTGGGTAGCTGCTACTGGTACTGGTGGAACTTTTGCTGGTGTTTCATTATTTTTAAAAGAAAAAAATCCCCAAGTTAAAACTGTTTTAGCAGACCCGATGGGAAGCGGTCTTTATAGTTATGTGAAAACTGGGGAAATTTATAGCGAGGGTAATTCTATTACTGAGGGTATTGGTAATAGTCGGGTAACGAAAAATATGGAAAATGTGCCGATTGATGATGCGATTCGAGTTGATGATCAAGAAGCGGTAAGAGTGGTTTATCAACTGTTAAGAAAAGACGGTTTATTTATGGGTGGTTCTGTAGGAATTAATGTTGGTGCAGCAGTTGCTTTAGCAAAAGAAATGGGTCCCGGTCATACTATTGTGACTGTATTATGTGATAGTGGCGCTCGTTATCAATCAAAATTATTTAATCGTGAGTGGTTAGCTGGTAAAAATTTATTGCCGGATGATTTATAACTTTCTAAGCATTTAGCTGTCAGCTATCAGCTATCAACTATTTTTTCGTGGATTTAAAGCTGTATTAATTGAGCTAGAATTGAAATCTTACTAAAAAAGTTGTTAAAGTCTATATTCATTTAAACCATGTTCTTAAAAGCGGGGTCTTATACAATTTTGATAAATGTTTGCTACAAATAGCTAGGGAATTTTTGTTTGAGTCAGGAGTTGTAGGGGCGAATGGCTATTCGCCCCTACAGGAGTCATAATTAATAGCTTCGATGCCATTTATTAGTTCATAATTTATCTTTTTTGTATCTAGGGATATATCCTGTAAATTCTTTTTATCGCCCTTACTATTCGCAACATTCTTTTTTAAAATAAAATTGGTATTATTGCTCAGAGCTAACAGTTAATAGCTAAATACTTACATAATTTTCATGATTTATGATGGAAAATAGTCAAGTTGAGAGACTTTTATTGGTATGTCAAAATCGCACTTGTAAGAAGCAAGGTTCGGCAAAAGTATTAGCTACTTTTCAGACATTTGATATTCCTAATATTACAGTTGAAAAAAGCGGATGTTTGGGTAAATGTGGCAGCGGACCAATGGTTTTGGTTTTGCCAGAAGAAGTTTGGTATAGTCATGTTGAACCTCAAAATATTTCAGCAGTTATGGAGCGACATTTGCTAAGTTAAATATATAGGAAATAAATGTTTGATTCGGAATTTTATTGTGTGAATAGTTAGTTGAATATTTTATAAAAATCAGTCGAATAAGGAGATTTTTTTGAATTGACAAATTTATTTTTATAACCATGAATATTTTGAAGGTAGATTCAAAGACCATCTGAAAATAGAGACTTATTCAAACATCTTTAGAAAGTCTATTTAGCGATCGCCTTTTAAGGCATATTGATTATCAACTTTTGGTTTTGGTAGAAGAACTTTAGTATAGTCAAGTTTATCCTCAAAATATTTTAGGAGTTGTGAAGCGTCATTTGCTGAGTTAAATATATAGGAAATAAATGTTTGATTCGGAATTTTATTGTGTGAATAGTTAGTTGAATATTTGAGAAAAACTCAGTTGAATAAGGAGAAGTTTTTAAATTGAGCAATTTACAATTACAAGATTTTGAACGTATATTCAAAGACCATCTGAAAATACAGACTTATTCAAACATCTTTAGAAAGTCTATTTAGCGATCGCTTTAAAAACCGTATTGATTATCAATTTTTGGTTTTGGTAGAAGAAGTTTAGTATAGTCATGTTGAAACTCAAAATATTTCAGCAGTTGTGGAGTGAAATTTGCTAAGTTAAATATATAGGAAATAAATGTTTGATTCGGAATTTTATTGTGTGAATAGTTAGTTGAATATTTTATAAAAATCAGTCGAATAAGGAGATTTTTTTGAATTGACAAATTTATTTTTATAACCATGAATATTTTGAAGGTAGATTCAAAGACCATCTGAAAATAGAGACTTATTCAAACATCTTTAGAAAGTCTATTTAGCGATCGC
>NZ_JAAHGT010000388.1:0-5833 GCF_010672385.1 Okeania sp. SIO2F4 | reverse complement strand
AATAAGGAGATTTTTTTGAATTGACAAATTTATTTTTATAACCATGAATATTTTGAAGGTAGATTCAAAGACCATCTGAAAATAGAGACTTATTCAAACATCTTTAGAAAGTCTATTTAGCGATCGCTTTAAAAACCGTATTGATTATAAACCTTACTATCAAAGGAATTATGTTTGGGATGATGATAAAGCTTCATATTTTATTGAAAGTATACTTCTAGGAACAGAAATACCTCCTTTAATATTCTTCAAAAATGCAGATCAAATAGAGGTTATTGATGGAAGGCAAAGATTTGAAACAATCCAGAGATTTAAGGAGAATAAATTTCAATTAACTAAAAAAGGGTTATTTGCTTTACAACAACTATCAAGAAGTACATACAAATCCCTTTTTGAAAATGATGAAACTACTAGCATAATAGATTTGTTTCTAGAGGCAAAAATCAGAATTGTTGAATTTGCAATTGTTAATGAAACAAAGTTAAACTCTGTATTAGAAGATAAAATCAAAAAAGAAATATTTGCTAGATATAATTCTGGCATAACGCCTTTAAAGGCACCAGAAATTGACAATGCTGTTTATGATACCGATCCAATTTATCAGTATTTTAAAAATCGTCTGAAACAAGACCCAGATCTTGAACAATTAATGTATGATTTGTTCTTTAAGCCAAGTAGGAATAGCACTAAAGAGAAAGATAGAGGAAAAATTTTACAATTTATTAGAAGAAATTTAGTCTTAAAAATGTTTCCGATTAAGTACTATTCTCGGAGTAATGATAGGACAGAAACTTTAGGAAAATTATTTGAACATTTATCAGATAAAACTTCTCAAACAGAGGTAGAGTTATTATGTGAATCATTTATTGATAAAGTTAAAATTGTAGAATCATTCAGGCAAATCTTTATAGGACTAAAATTAAAGCATAATAGATTAGTTTTTGAATGTTTATTATGGAGCCTACTAATCTTAGAAAATGAAAATGTGAATTTATCGAGACTAAAACGCAAGGATTTGCTAGAGAAAATCAGTAAAAAAATATCAAATAACTTCCAAAAATATTTTGAAGAACAGACGATATTTTATAAGCAAATACAGGAGCGATATACTTTGACAGCGAAGTTATTTGAAGAAGAGTTTGAAATTAATTTAGAAATCTATTATGCAGGAAGTGATGAAAAAAGAAAAGAACTGAGTAAACTACGACAAACAGAGGATGAAGATACTATTACTAAACTTAATGAGCTTCAAGATTTAAGAGTAACTAAGCCAGAACCATCGCGATATTCAATAGATGATATAGCACGATTGATGGAACGTAAGAAATTTTTAGTTAGACCTTTTTATCAGAGGTCGGAAGTAATTAATTTGTCTAAGGCATCCGCTATTATAGAAAGTATTTTATTAGGTATTAATTTACCACCTATTTTTATTTTTAAACGTTCAGATGGAATTTCTGAAGTCATTGATGGTCAGCAAAGACTTTTAACAATATTAGGATACCTAGGAAAAGAATATGTTGATGAAGAAAATCAGAAATGTAGCACAAAAAATTCAAACTTTTCCCTGAAAAATTTACGAATTATTAAGGAGTTAAGAAATAAAAAATTTCAGGATTTAGAACTTGCATTACAAGACAAAATATTAGACTTTCAATTATTTGTTGTTGAGATAGAAGAAAGTCTAAACCTAGAATTTAATCCAGTAGACTTATTTGTTAGATTGAATAATAAGCCTTATCCTATTAAAGAAAATTATTTTGAAATGTGGAACTCTTGGGCTGAACGCGAAGTAATTACCAAAATTAAAGATAATATTAGTAAACATCGAGAATGGTTTTATCTAAAATTAGCCAAAGACCGTGACCGGATGGAAAATGAGGAATTATATACATCTTTAGTATATTTTGAGTTTAAAAAGCTTAAAGAACAAAACATAGAAAAAATTCTCAAAGTATATAAACAAAATAATAGGATTAATGCCAGACTAGCTTCAATAAAAGATATTAGTTCGGTATTGACAAAAGTTTCTGAACATCAGGAAGACAAGAAACTATTTATGAATAGCATTACAAAGGTGGAAAAATTTATCTCAAAAGTAAAATGTGTGTTGCTTGATGAAGATAAAGATAAAAATCAGCTAGATACATATTTTAAAAATGAGTTAGATTCTCTTTACAAAAATCGTAAGGAAAGTCGTAGCTTTAGAAGAACTAAACAATACTTTTACATACTCTGGTATGTACTAAGTCCTCTGAATGATGAAATGGTAAGATATCATCGACAGGTAATTAAAAAGGAACTCAAAGATTTATTCTATAGAATGAAAAATAGTGAAGATAGTAACTATGATGAAAATCAATTTAAAAAAGAGATAGAAAAATTTCAAAATAAGTACAAGCAAGATAAAAGAAAGCTCAAATTATCTGATTCAGATAAGGAAACGTTAATAAAACAACAAGGAAACAGATGTCCTGTATCTGGAGACCCCCTACTTATGGGAGATGAGATTGAAGTAGATCATAAAAAACCATTAGCTATAGGAGGATTAGATTCTATTGATAATTTACAAATTACTCATAAAAACGCTAATAGAAGAAAAGGTACAAAATATAAGAATGATTAATTAATTGTAGTGGTTAATGATTTTCTATAACTAAAATTAACAGAAATTATAACTTGGTATAGCGGAAAAGCAAAAACCTAAATAGGATGTGGAGAAATTTCTTATTTAATAACAAAGATTTAGCGAAATATTTAAACTCCCTTTCTCGAACTTGTGAAAGAAAACCTCCTACCTAATAAATTTAGGCCAACTAAAATTTCAATAGTTTAGTTGGTTTATAGTTTGCTATAATTTCTGTAACAAAATAGTTATAGGAATCCCAGAATATCAATTATGGCATACGATTATGATCTATTTGTAATAGGTGCAGGTTCAGGAGGGTTAGCATCTTCAAAAAGAGCAGCATCTTATGGAGCAAAAGTAGCGATCGCTGAAAACGATCTAGTCGGAGGTACTTGTGTTATTAGAGGATGTGTACCGAAAAAACTAATGGTTTACGGTTCGAGATTTTCTCACTTATATAAAGATGCGGTAGGTTATGGTTGGAGTGAGGTAGAACCTAGTTTTGATTGGCATAAATTAAGAGATTCGGTAAATACAGAAGTTCTACGTCTGAATAAATTACATATCAGTTTCCTGGAAAAAGCAGGAGTGGAACTAATAGAAGGATATGCTAAATTTATCGACCCCCATACCGTAGAAGTAGGCGATCGGAAATTTACAGCGGACAAAATTTTAATCGCTGTTGGTGGTAGACCAGAAAAAATAAATATTCCCGGAATTGAACATACTGTTACCTCTCGTGAAATGTTCCACCTCACAGAAAAACCAAAAAGAATGGCAGTTTGGGGAGGTGGTTATATTGGTGTAGAATTTGCCGGAATTTTGAATGGGTTAGGCACCGAAGTTACTCAAATTATTCGTCGAGACCTAATCTTACGAGGATTTGATGATGATATTCGCAGCAATATTCAAGAAGGAATGACAAAACATGGTGTTAACTTCCGCACTAATACAAATGTAGAAAAAATTGAGAAAGTACCAGAAGGGTTAAAGGTTCACTTGAGTGGAAAAAATACCGAACCGTTAATAGTCGATACATTCCTCTGTGCAACTGGTCGTAAACCAAACTTAGCAGGTTTAAATCTAGAAAACGCTGGAGTCGAAACACTCAGAGGTGCAATTGCTGTAAGTAACAACTGTCGTACAACTCAACCAAATATTTATGCTGTTGGAGACTGTATAGATAAAGCAAATTTGACCCCAGTTGCTATTGCTCAAGGTCGCGCTTTTGCTGATACCGAATTTGGTAATATTCCCAGAGCAATTTCTCTAGAAAATATCCCCACTGCCATTTTCTCAGAACCAGAAGGAGGAACAGTAGGTCTGACAGAAACAGAAGCAAGAGAAAAATTTGGCGAGTCTATCAAATGTTACCGCGCCAAATTTCGCCCAATGTTCCACAGTTTCACAGGTGCAGAAGACAAAGTAATGGTGAAATTGGTAGTCGAAGGTAATACTGAGCGCGTTTTAGGAGTACACATGGTCGGTAAAGATGCTGGTGAAATTATTCAGGGTATGGCGATCGCTGTAAATATGGGCGCAACCAAAGCAGACTTTGACCGTACTATTGGTATTCACCCTTCTACTTCAGAAGAGTTTGTGACTTTACGTTAAAGAATTTAGAATTTAGTATCGAAAGTATAGAAACCGGGTTTGTATTAAATGCCTTATCGTACTAATATCTATCTCCAAAAAACCCGGTTTCTTAATAATGCATGCGGATTATTTCATAGCTCGATTTACCAACGCCGAATTTAGAATTCAGAATTCTCAATTCAGAAGTTAGTAGGGCTGATTTTCTGCGGAATTATCCGCAAACGCGAATCATCCTTACAGAAGTTAGAAGTTAAATTCTTACTTGAGGATTTTCATGTAGCATCTGCGCTTATTTTGTAACATTTTATCGTAGGGGTTTGGTCTCCAAACCAAGCGCGAAAATGGGATTGGAAAACTAAACCCCTACAGTTTTTTTTCACGAATCATTTCTGATAGGTATCAAACTAGAAAAAGGTTTAACTAATAACTCATAACTGTAAAGGTTTATGCTCCAGGTAAATTATTAAGAGGAAAAATTTTATGTCTCAGTTTTTGATTTCTGCTGTATTAGGATTATTAGTTACACCTTTAACTATTAGTTCTGTTTTAGCAAATCCTAATTATAATAATGTCTCTGAAAAAATTAGCCAAACTATCCAAGTACAACGTCCAGGACGAAATCAAAACAGGATATTTGAACAACTAAATCTTACCGAGGAGCAGACTGAAAAAATTATTGCAATTCGTCAGGAAAATCAACAAGAAATCAGACAAAGTTTACAAAACTTGCGTAATGCTCAGGCAGAATTAAATACAATGATTACTGGTAAGGGGAATGATAATCAACTTCGGAAAAAACATAGTGAAGTTTTAAATTTGAGACAAGAACTAGCAGAATTACAATTTAATACTCTCCTTAAAATTAGAGAAGTTTTAACTCCTGAACAATTACAAGAGTGGTCGAAATTAATGCAGCAACGTCGAGAGTCTCGTAATACTCCCTAGGTAGGGAGTGTGGGGGGGGTGTGGGGAGTATGAAGAGTGTGGGAAAAAATGTATATTCTCACCATTACGATGCAGGAGAACTGAAAAATTAATTAGGATTTATGGAAAGACACTACATATAGTAGAAATTCTGGAAAAAAACTCCAACGTCTTAGTATATGTAGTGTTGAGAATTAATTGATTCTCTCAGTTCTCAGATAGAGAGGAGCGATCGCTATTTCCTTTCATTTAATGGAGGAGGTAAATATATAGGATTTATGGAAAGACACTACATATAGTAGAAATTCTGGAAAAAAACTCCAACGTCTTAGTATATGTAGTGTTGAGAATTAATTGATTCTCTCAGTTCTCAGATAGAGAGAAGCGATCGCTATTTCCTTTTATTTAATGGAGGAGGTAAATATATAGGATTTATGGAAAGACACTACATATAGTAGAAATTCTGGAAAAAAACTCCAACGTCTTAGTATATGTAGTGTTGAGAATTAATTGATTCTCTCAGTTCTCAGATAGAGAGAAGCGATCGCTATTTTCTCTCATTTAATGGAGGAGGCAAATATATAGGACTTATGGAAAGACACTACATATAGTAGAAATTCTGGAAAAAAACTCCAACGTCTTAGTATATGTAGTGTTGAGAATTAATTGATTCTCTCAGTTCTC
>NZ_JAAHGT010000387.1 GCF_010672385.1 Okeania sp. SIO2F4 | reverse complement strand
ATATTTTTGAATAATTCTTTCCTCAATATATGTACAGTTGAAAATCTATTATCATTCTTTAATGTGCAACCCCATTTTATCGATACTACCGGAGATGATATAAGCAAAAAATATTTACCAAAAAATGAGGTCAAAAGCCTCCCCTTTTAAGGGGATGAAAAAAATATTTAACTCAGTATTTCAAGCCTCCGACTTTAGTCGGAGGTTCACTGATAACTGATAACTGATAACTGATAACTGAAATGACCCTGTCAGTTCTACTACTTCATCGGATGTCTATTAATTTTGCTGTCTCAACATATCTCTTACTTCCATTAAAATTTTGCCTAATTTATTTTCTCCACTACCATCTTTTCTCCGACCCCAATACAAATCTACGGGAGATTTATAAACTATTTCCTCATCCCCAGTAGATAGCAATATTTCCTGAATTTCAGAATTAGCAGCAAATTTGTTGAATACTGCTGTGAGCATAATTTCATATTTGACCTGTTCCCAGTCTGAACGTAATGGTCGGTTGCGGTCGTTGCCCAGATTTGCTGCTTCTCCAGGCGTTGCTGCTAGACGAATTTCCTCAGCATCAGGAGTATCAGGAAATTTTTGGGCTTGAAAATAATGTTCGCTGGTTGCCCACCAATAACCGTCTAATTCAAAACCGTGAGCGGAACAATTGGAGAAACAACCATATCTACTAAGAGTGCTGTAAAATGAAATTACCATAATTTTTCTCACTAATACGAAAAAATAACAGCCTTGGTAATGCGTGGCTATGATTTTTCTGGCATTGTAGAAACTGGGTTGGTATTAGATGGGGATGCTGATATCTGTCTCCAACAAACCCGGTTTCTTATCACACCAGAACTATTATTTCATAGCTCGATTAACCAACACCAAAATAACAATAGATCGGGATTTGTAACAAATTATTTAATGTTCCGATATTTTATGAATATTTAGTGTATAAATTGTTTGATAAATATTCTGTGAATACTTATACATATTGTGTATATAAATTTAGAATAGACTCAATAGTTAAATAAAATTACAATTCTCAGATGATTAAATCCACAAAAACCTTAACTTTAGGAGACCATACTATTCCTTTTGCTTTGCCAGACCAATCGGATAAATTATTATATTTCAGAGATGAAGCTGGTAAGCCAGCAATTCTAATTTTTTATGCCTCTGATGAAATTCCTGCTTGTCAAGATATAGCTTGTGCATTTCGAGACTTAATACCTACTTTTAATAAATTTGATTTACAAGTTTATCTAATTAGCTCTGACTCACCAGAAGTTCATCAAAAATTTGCCGAAGAATATAATATTCCTTTTCCATTGCTGTCAGATTCTAAGAATAATATTAGTCGTAAATATGGTGTTTGTTTTCCTGTAGATAATGACCAGGAAAATATGCAATATAGCCGGGTAGCTTTTTTGCTAGATCCTAACCAAAGAATAGTTAAAATTTATCCTCTCAAGTATTTATCAATTAGTATTGAAGCAATTTTAAAAGACATTAAAAATATACTACCTCAAGAGGAACCGCGTCATATTCAGGTGCAGGCTCCGGTATTGTTAATTCCTAATGTTTTTTCTCTAGAATATTGTAATTATTTGATTGATATTTGGCGTACAAAAGGTAATGATGAATCAGGTTTTGTGCGTAAAAAAGGTGAGAAAACTGTGGGATATATTGACCACACTCATAAGATTAGAAGAGACCATTTTGTGACAGATGAGAAAATTATTGCCAGTTTAAATAAAATGATGAAGTCAAGGGTATTTCCAGAGATTAAAAAAGCTTTTAATTTTAATGTTACTAGACAAGAAAGGTATAGAATAGCTTGTTATGATGGCAGTCTTGGTGGTTTTTTTAATGCACATCGCGATAATACTACGCCAGGTACAATACATAGAATATTTGCAATGACATTAAATTTGAATGTAGGGGAATATGAGGGAGGATTTTTAAGATTTCCAGAATACGGACCTCATTTCTATCAACCTGATACTGGTAGTGCGGTGATTTTTTCTTCTTCTTTGATGCACGAAGCTACTCCGGTAACATCTGGTTTAAGGTTTGCACTTTTGAATTTTTTCTATGGAGATAAAGAGTCAGAAGCGAGGAATAATTATGAAAATAGAGCGCAGAATGATTATAATGCGGTGGTTAGGGTGAATAGTTAGAATTGAGAATTCTGAATTGAGAATTGAGAATTCAGAAGTAATTCTTGACTGAGTTTGAGAATTTATAAATTTCCTCACTAATTAATGTAGTGCTAAAATAATTAGAATTGAGAATTGAGAATTGAGAATTGAGAATTGAGAATTCAGAAGTAATTCCTGACTGAATTTGAGAATTTATAAATTTCCTCACTAATTAATGTAGTGCTAAAATAATTAGAATTGAGAATTGAGAATTGAGAATTCAGAAGTAATTCCTGACTGAGTTTAAGAATTTATAAATGTCTTCACTAATTAATGTAGTGCTAAAATAAGTTGTAATATTTTATTGTAGGCGTTTGGTCTCTAAATCCTATTTTTACTTGGGTTTGCATACCAAATTTCTACAGTTTTTTTCACAAATTATTGGTGAATTATGGATTTCTTTTCAATTGCAAAAATAGCAGGACCAATTGCAGGATCTTTGGCGAATATTGTTGTTCAAAAAGGATTTGAATTTATTAATAAAACAGACGTACAAAAAGCAATTGAAGCTGGAATCAAAGCTGCGGAAAAACAGCAAGAAAAATTACCTCAAAATGAGCGTTTATTTTATTCAGCTAAAAAAGATGGTTTGTCTGGAACCGATAATTTTTTAAATCACTATTTTAGTAATTCTGGCGTTTTAGCAGAATTGCAAAAGCCATTAACTAATCAAGGCAAGCCAGATATTAAAGTTTTAACTGAAATATTTAAACAAGCAGCAGAAACTAAAAATATTAAATTAACTGAATTAGCTCTACCAAATTGGATAGAAACTTTTGTTGATGCTTATTTTCAAAACACCACAACTTATATTAAATTCCAAGTTACTAAAAAAAGTTATTTTAGGCAGTTAAACATCTGGTTTGATAATGTAATTTTTGCTGGTATTGATGTAGCAACGCAAGAAGAGGAAAGAAAAAAGTTAGTTGATATTTTTGTGATGCCAGATGTGCAGGAAGAAGCTTCTAAGCAAGATTTTTTCTTAGAGGAAAATCCAGAAAAACTAGAAAAGAGACTTTTAGTAAATACTTCTGGTCGTAAATTTTTAGCTTCTCAGTTATTGAGTGAAAATAAGTCTCAAAAATTTGTGATTTTGGGTGGACCTGGTTCTGGTAAAACAACCTTAATGAGTTATTTTGCTGTAATGTTGGCACAGAAAAATCCTCAACTTTTGGGTTTAGAACCTGATACTGACTGGTTGCCTATTTTAATCAGAATACCAGATTTTGTGAAAGATTTAGATACAAGTATTCTCGAACATATTCGTGTATTTGCTGAAAAGAATATGTCACTCCAAGATTTACCGACAGGATTTTTTGAGCATTGGTTAGAAGATGGTAGAGCTTTAATTTTACTGGATGGTTTGGATGAGGTTGCGGAAGAAACTAAACGTTATGATGTTGTGAAGCGCATAGAGACTTTTTTAGGGAAATTTGAGAAAAATAGAGCAATTATTACATCTCGTCCTGTGGGTTATCGGCGCGACTTTTTCAATACAGCAGAATTTCCCCACTATCAAATGCAGTCTTTTGATGATGACAAAATTTCCCTGTTTCTTGATAACTGGTACAACAGTCGTTTTGCAGATCCACAGCAAGCGCAAAGGTGGAAGGAAAGTTTACAAAAGGCGTTGGGTGAGAATGACAGGATTAAATTATTGGCAAGAAATCCGTTGTTATTGACGATTATTGCTTTAATTCATAGGTCTCAGGGCTTTTTGCCGAAGCGAAGAAATGAACTTTATGAGAAAGCAGTAGAGACATTGTTGGTTTCTTGGGATGAAATTAAGGAGTTGAGCAGTCATCAGCGACTGAAGCATTTGGATATGGACGATCTAAAACGGTTGATGGAATTGTTGGCATATTGGGTACATACTCAGGGAAAATTTGGGAATGAGGAAGAGGGTGGCACCGTGATAGATAAGGATGACTTGATTGAAAAGTTGAATCAGGAGATTCGGGAATTAAAGGATTTAAAGTTGTATCAAGCACAGGAAGAAACAGAAAGATTTCTGGAGTTGATTCAGGGGCGCACTGGTTTATTGAATGAGCAGGGGCAAGATTATTATGCTTTTGTGCATAAAACGTTTCAAGAATATTTGTGCGCTCAAGAGATTCAATATCGGGCAAACGATGAATATGATGTAGGGATTATTTTGAATTGTATTCGGGAGAATTTTCATGACTCCCATTGGCGCGAAGTTTTATTATTGCTGATAGTGGAACAAAATCCCAAAGCTGCTGCAAATGCTATTCGGATGATTTTGAATAATGGTAGTGAGTACGAGGAATGGTTACATCGGGATTTGTTATTTGCTGGTTATTGTTTGGCAGAAAATCCGAAGGGGATGCGGAAAGCTGATAGTAAGTTGGTGCAGGAAATTTTAGAGGCATTGGTTGAGTTGGAGGTGAGTAAAGAGGAGCAGGTTGGCGATAGGGTGCGCAGTCAGGTTTATCAAATTTTTTGTAGTTTGGGTGAAACTGACTTTGAAGAGCAAGCTTTAGAAATGTTGAAAGAGCGATCGGATTTAATTGATGAGGAGCGACTTTGGGGATATCAAGTTAGGTTAGGAGAAAAAGACCCGGTGATTCCATTGTTTGTGGAAAAGCTTTTGAAAAAAAAGGTTCGGTTTTGGCAGTTAAAGTCAGTCATATTGGATCAAATTTCGGAGGATGTAGTTAATGCTTTACTCGACCTGCTTAAGGATGAGAATTCTGATGTGCGTAATAGCGCAGTCGATGCTTTGCGTGAATTAGGCAACAGTTCGGAGGATGTAGTTAAGGCTCTGCTCGACCTGCTTTGGGATGATAATCATTTTGTGCGTTTGACGGCAGTCTTAACTTTGGGCGAATTAGCCAACAGTTCAGAGGATGTAGTTAAGGCTCTACTCAACCTGCTTGAGGATGAGAATTCTAGTGTGCGTTCGACGGCAGCCTTAGCTTTAAGTAATTTAGGCAACAGCTCAGAGGAAGTAGTTAAAGCTCTATTCAGCCTGCTTTGGGATGATAGTTCTCGTGTGCGTCTGAGTGCAGCCGAAGCTTTGGGAAATTTAGGCAACAGTTCGGAGGATGTAGTTCATGCCCTATTATCCTTGCTTGGTGATGAGAATTTTGATGTGCGTGGGAACACAGCCTTGGCTTTGGGCGAATTAGGCAACAGTTCGGAGAATGTAATTAATGCTCTACTAGAGCTGCTTTGGGATGATGTTTCTTATGTGCGTGGGTGGGCCGCCTATGCTTTGGGCAAATTAGGTAACACTTCGGAAGATGTAGTTCATGCTCTACTAGATCTGCTTTGGGATGATGATTCTCATGTGCGTGGGAGAGCAGCCATAGCTTTGGGCGAATTAGGCAACATTTCGGAGGATGTAGTTAATGCTCTATTTCAACTTCTTAGGAATGAGGATTCTTATATGCGTGGGAGGGCAGCCGATGTTTTGGGCAGTTTAGGCAATATTTTGGAGGATGTAGTTAATGTTTTACTAGAGCTGCTTTGGCATGAGAATTATTTTGTGCATTGGTGTGCAGCCAATGCTTTGGGCAAATTAGGCAAAAAATCTGATAAAATCCTTCTCCAAGTCAGTCAATGTATTCAAAAACATCAGGATTCAGAATATTTAGGCGCAAGTATTGATTTACTTTGGGATTTGGTTGTAGGGGAGTAGACGAGTGTGGGAAGTGTGGGAAGCAATAAGCGTAGGTTGGGTTGAGGCGCTCACACAGATTATGGCACGGATGCACAGATTAAGTGTAAGTGCGTATTGGGTTTCACTTCGTTCTACAAGAACCTACATTTCTGTTGATTTTGTAGGAGTAGATTGGGTTGAGGGACGAAACCCAACACCAATAATACCAATTTCAGAAAATATTACTACAGTGGTTTTATCTACTGGTGGGAATTTAGAGATTAATACTGTAACGACCTTTTTTGAATTTGGTATAAAGCTTTGTTGGGTTTCACTTCGTTCTACCCAACCTACGTTTATTGCATTGATAGCTGAACACTTAAACAACACTAAAAGTTTGAAAAAGTTGTTTCATTTCAGCTTTAAGTGCTGAAATTGCATCTTCTAAAGAATCACAATCATCTGTATCAAGTAAATGAGCATCACCAAAATCAGCACTTGACCACAAATAGAAAGGTAATCCAATAGTTAAACTTCCTCTCCACTTTTCTTCGTATGTATGAAGCGTAATAAAAAAATTTCTTGACCTAATATATTCCCGTTCCAGAACAAATTTCCCCCACAGAGAAAATCAGAAATATTCTGCAAAATCTATTTCGTTATTGTATTCCCAATCAGAGAAATTTGGAAAAGCGGTTTTTGCTTGTTCAATTGCCTCTTGAATTTCAACTTCTGTTAATAACATATTACTAGGATATAAATGAAATAACTACTTAGGTAAGGTTGATGGTAGGCAAATGGATCCCTCACACAGATTATGGCACGGATGCACAGATTAAGTGTAAGTGTATGTAATATACCACAAATATCTGTATAGAAAATTATCCACTGGGGTGTCATCCTCTATGATTAAATGACTAATATCGGGAGCAATTACTTCTTCTATTTCTACTGGTGTTTCATCTATTTTGATTTTAGATATCATATTCAGCTTGCTAATTTACTTAAGAATAAAATATTTACAAGGATTAATTGTAAGTAGGTAGGCGTGAATAAATGTCACTATGTAACTAAATGTTAGAGCATTTGAAACCCGTATCTATTGCTTCCTTCCCCTCTGCGACCGTCGCTTCGGACGTACTTGTAAATTTTTTCACTTACTTACTTATTATATACTAAAATTGAATAATCAGAAGTCAGAAACGAATCAAAATGATAAAAAAAATTAACCTTAATTTCAGTGGATTTCAGCGATTAATTGTAAGTAGGTAGGCGTGAATAAATGTCACTATGTAACTAAATGTTAGAGCATTTGAAACCCGTATCTATTGCTTCCTTCCCCTCTGCGACCGTCGCTTCGGACGTACTTGTAAATTTTTTCACTTACTTACTTATTATATACTAAAATTGAATAATCAGAAGTCAGAAACGAATCAAAACAATGAAAAAAATAAACCTTAATTTTAGTGGATTTCAGCGTTTTTGGGCAGTGGCAAAATCTTACTGGTGGGAGTCTGAAGAAAAATGGAAAGCTATTGGTTTACTGTTATTTATCATCTTTTTATTAATTTTCCATGCACGAATGAATGTTCTGCAAAATTCACAAAGAGGAGAATTTATCTCCGCATTGGCAAATCAAGATTCGGGCAGATTTTGGCAGGCTGTCCTGATGTATCTTGGAGCTGCTTTAACATATATGCTAATTCTAGCTTATAGTCACTATTTAGAAGATAAAGTTCGCTGGTTTTGGAGAGGTTGGCTAACGGATTTTTATCTACAAAAATACATGAAAAATCAAAAGTTTTATCAGCTAGGTTCTTGGACGGGAAAAATTGATAATCCAGATCAGCGTATTTCTGAAGATATTGAAAATTTTTGCCACATGGCTTTGACTTTATTTATGCACTTTAGCAGAGCTTTTTTTAATATCTTTGCTTTTGGAATTGTTCTCTGGTCAATTTCTCACAATCTTGTGATTTTACTAATTGTATATGCTTGTGTGGGAACGTTAATAACAACAGTTGGATTTGGTAGTATTTTAATTCCTCTGAAAGCAGAGCAACTGAAACGAGAAGCTAACTTCAGATTTGGTTTGGTGCGGATTCGCGAAAATGCTGAATCTATAGCTTTTTACAGAGGTGCAGTTCGTGAGTTGAATAATCTGAAGCAGATATTCAATAGAGTTTTAAGTAATTACAATAAAATTATTGCCTGGGAAAGAAACTTAGAGATTTTTAGCAATGGATATCAGGCAATTACTTGGGTATTACCTGCTTTAATTCTCGGACCGAGAATTTTAGCTGGCGATACTGAAGTAGGAGTTTTAACAGAAGCGGGAGGTGCTTTTATCAATGTATTCAACTCTCTAATTGTTATTATCAGACAGTTTGAGCGAATGACTAATTTTGTGGCAGCGATCGAACGTTTGGAGAGTTTTGAAAAAGTTCTAGACGAACCACAAACGTTACCAACGGAGGAGAATCAGACAATTGAGGTCGTTGAAGATGCACGTTTACATCTGGAAAATCTGACTTTGCAAACTCCTAACTACCAACGAACATTAGTTAAAGATGTATCTGTAGAAGTAAAAGCAGGGGAAGGACTACTAATTGCTGGAGCGAGTGGTGGCGGCAAAAGTTCTATTTTACGAGCGATCGCTCGTAAAAT
>NZ_JAAHGT010000386.1 GCF_010672385.1 Okeania sp. SIO2F4 | reverse complement strand
TACAGCTAGCTATCCAGTCTTGATAATTGATAGTATAAGTTAGACCAAAACCCCGAAATAATTCTCTTAAAAAACCCTCATACCAAGATTGTTTTTCAATGGAAAAATCACCCAATCTAGTCATATCAATAGCTGCACATTTACCACCTTGAGAGCGTAATTTCTTCATTACTCTCACCCGCAAACTAGACTTACCCATTTGCCGAGCATTAAATACATAACAATATTCTCCTGCATTGAGTTTTTCATATAGTTCTATGTCTTGTTTTCTGAGTACATAAGTAGGGTCATTAGCTGATAAACCCCCACCACTTAATTTGAAATTAACCATGATTTTTTTATTAGGTTGAATAGTTATAATTAAGGTTCGTAGAATAGCTCTTAGCCCTAAGTTATAGATAGGGCTGAGAGCTATTCTACAAACAAAAACTTTTTTATCACTGATTATCCGGACATGATATTAATATTAGATATGAATATAGTAATTTACCAGAATAATTAATAATTAAGAGTTAATAATTAATGATTAAGAGTTGATAGTCAGTAATTATTCATTCAAAAATTCACGTCTTGAAGCCTCCCCTTGGATAGGGGAAAAATAAAAAATTTTCCTTTGACTCAATCCTATCCGTTTTAAGAAGGGGTAATTATTAATTGTTCATTGTTAATTGCTGAATTACTTCTTCCAAATACAATATCAGTTATGGAGATACTCCATATTCAAGGTTATTTGCCAAAATTAAGTAATATCGACTTTCTTCTAATGAACCTTGTGCAATATTCAAGAATCGGATTTTATCTGCTAAACCTTTTTTTCTAAAGCCTTCTGCTATATTAGCTGGGACTGATACAGATGCTCGTCTTAACTGACTTGTTAATCCATAGGTTTCTGTTTTTGGGAAATTACTGCTAAAACGATAAACTTTTAAAACGAGTTGATGTGCTTTTTGCCCAACTATTAAGTCTTGAAAATTTTTGGCAATTTCTCTTTTCATTTTGTGTAATATTGTTTGATTTAAACTGGTATTGTAACTACATATTAATCAGAATAATTATAATTCTGACTCCTAATACCGTTTCACGGAAGTTAAAAGTCAAAAGTCAAAAGTCAAAAGTAAGATTTTATAAATTCAGGACTTTGAAGAAACAGTAGTTTCAGGAAATTATTTCACATTTAAAGTTTGAAACTATTTGTGACATCTTTAAAGTGAATTGATATAAAAAACTCCTTCTTTTCTCCTGTCTCCTGTCTCCTGTCTCCTGACTCCTTCTTCTATTACCTCAATCTCTCCTGAAAATATTGTCGATATAACTGACAACGAGGTTCAGCATCATCACCTTTAATAGTAATTAAACCCATTGCTTCTAATTGATGTAATTCTCGATTTTTCTGAGGTAAACGCACTGGAGAATTAGCTTTTAAAACTTCGTGAAAAACTGCTTTAATATTTTGCTTATCTACCAGAGTTTCTAAATGTCTACTTAAATGTTCTTGATAAATTCCACTTTCAGTAGGAGCATATTTTAATAGTTCTTCAATTTTTAATTCATCCTCAGACATTTTATATAAACCCAATCTAACTAAATAAGGATGTCCTCCCACCATAGACATTAAAGGAGTCACAATTTCTGGGTCAAGTTGATGTAAATATACTAACTGAGTTACCTGGTCTGGTGTAAATTCCTTTAACTCTATGGGTAAACCAACATTAAAAGGAGATTGATAAATATCTAATTTGCCATGATACTCTGTCGAATAAGCAATTACCATCCTGAGATTTTCCCAAATTTCCAAGTTATTGCTTTCTTCATACCAACTTCTTAACATGGCAAAAAAATCTTTAGCTATCTCTGAATATTTAAAAATCTCATCCACTTCATCTAAAAGTAAAACTATCTCTTTCTCCAAATAAAATAACAAGGCTTCAAATTCTTGAGTGCAAGAAATTTTAGCATTTTTACTATCCCAGTCTTTGATATCTGAAACATCAGTAAACCGACTTTTTATGTTTTTGTTGAATGCTTTGAGAAAATCATTAAGATTGCTGATATTATCTGGTTCAATCAGATTGTCAAATCTCAGATAGATAGGAAGATAATCATTTTGATTTGCTTTTGCTTGTATTCGTCTCATCAGAGAAGTTTTACCCATTTTTTTGGGAGCTTTAATTCTTACTAAAGAACCAGGTTCCTCTATTTTTTCATAACATTCAGATTCAATAGAACGGCGTTTCACCCGATAACGTTCTATATAAAACGGAGAATCAGGTTTTTCCGGTCTACCAGGCAGGATAATTTTGCTAGTATGAAAACCATAAAATTTTTGCAACTCAGCACTAACTAAATTAGGTCGATATTGACAGAATATTTCAAACAAAAACTCCCGAAATTCCTTGACTGATTTAGAGTTGTTAAATTTCGAGGCGATCGCTTTTAATTTTTTCCCTACGTTTGACGTATCCCAATTCATTGACTGAGCAATTTGTTCATATTTTTGACCAGACAAAAACAATTGTAGTGTTTCTTTCTCATCATCTGTCAACTGGGAGTAAATATGGTTGAATATTTCTTTATTCATGATTCTTTGTTCAATAAAAATATCTGAGGTTGTTTCATCTAACATAACTTAGTAACTATTAAGGCGTCAAGCTATAAAAAGTGATAAGATTAAAAATATAGTCAGTATATTTTAATGTGTTCTAACTGATAATTTTCTAATACTTAATTTTAAGATATTCCTGATTTATTAAAGAGAATGTGAACTAGATTTTCATAATTTTTTCTGTTCGGATGCTGAATGTGAATTTTTTTTCACATTGACTATCTAGAAATTCATTTTGAGAGTTAGTCAAGATTCAATCTGAAAATAAATGTCATTTTTCGTCACGGCAAATAAATCTTAGTTAGGATTATTTGTAATGAAACAAAGTTGAGATACAGACTACTTTAATTAACTTGTTTCAGCAACTAATCTGCTTTAACTATTTTTCGGGGGTAAAACAATGGAAGCTCTACTAACAATATCGCCAAACTGCCTCAAGCTAATCAAAAAATGGGAAGGATTTTATCTTGATGCTTATTTAACTAGCTATTAGCTTTCAGCATTTAGCTAGCCTCCTGCGGAGGAACTACGTTAACAGCTAAAAATCCAAGGGTTTAAGTCCCCCACTATAATTTGAAAAATTAGTGGTGCGCTTTTTTGGGGGTTTGAATCCCCCATTATACACGCCTGATAAGCTGATTGCTGATTGCTGAGTGCTGAGTGCTCCTTCAAACTCATTAGGAATATGGACTATTGGTTATGGTACTACCAAATATCCTGATGGTAAAAAGGTCAAACAAGGTGACAAAGTTAGCATACAGCAAGCCAAAAAATTCCTTCAAGATAAAGTCGATAGGGTTGCTGATGAAGTTAAGCAATTAGTTAAAGTTCCTCTTACCCAAAACCAGTTTGATGCTGTGGTATCTTTCTGTTATAATGTAGGAATTGGTGCATTTAAAGATAGTATTGTGCTCAAAAAACTTAATCAAAGAGATTATCAAGGTACTGAAAATGAGTTTCTTAAGTAGAATGAAGGTGTGGTTAATGGAGCAAAAAAAATGCTACCTGGTGTAGTTAACCAGCGACATGATGAAAAACATCTTTTTTTAACTAATGATTTCCGAAGTAATAAAGAGTTATCGGAAAGGGTTGTTGAGGATAAAATCACATTACTGTAAGTTTACCGAAATAAAAATGTAGACAATACATTAATTGTGGCTTAATTGTAAACTCATGCAACTTTTCCAGGTAGAAACTCATCGCTGTCAGAACACTTTTGTTGCAGTTGGCAGGAAGAGTTCGGATTCAAAGGAAACAAAAATTGGGAAAAAAATATTTGCTACTAACTAATACCAATTTGAAAAAAGAATGTTACAAAAATCTAGTTATAGGCAACATATAACAGAGAATAGGCAACAGATAACAGGTAACAGAGATTCTTAGCAAACATTTATCAAACTGGTGTCAGACAAATTGTAAAGACAGCTATTGTTGCTATGTGTTACACTTGGATTACTATCTCAGTAAAAATCTTCAGATATGAAGAAAAATGAATAATTAGAGTTAATTCCAGGTGTATGAAGTACAGTAGAAGTAGCTTTTGAAAGAGTGTTTGAAGTCTTGAATTAAGGTTTTATTTTTGTTGCCTTGCTTTACTAGAATCACTGTAGGACATTTACATAGAATAGGCTGTAAGTTTGTACAGAAATTTGCGGATATAAATTACAGCTATATGTATGTACTCTCAGAGAGTTTATCAAGTTAGGATTTTTCTAGTTTCTCTCTCCTGATTCTTGATTCCTGACTCCTCCAGTCTCTGAAAGGTCAATCCAATAAAAAGATGAAACGGACTTACAGCAATGCATGAGGATAGTGAGGTACAGTTTAAGTTTAATACTAATCTCTATTCCCTATTCCCTGCTCCCTAAGCACGAAAATCATAGCTAATTTCAGCAACAACAATATCTCTAGACTTCTACTAATGTTCTCAAAGCTCAATCTAATACAATTGTGTTAATTAAATTTAGGAGGAATGTTAAATGAGTTCAAGAAAAGGTAGACCAAACCCTGTAAATACAAAAGAGGCAGGTAGAAAAAGAGGTACAGATGAAGCAAAGACTATATACGCACTACTGGTTGGAATTGATGAATACACTTATCCAGTCAGTCCATTGAAAGGATGTGTTAATGATATAACTGCGGTCAAAGAGTATCTAGAAGGCTCTATTCCAGCAGAAAACCTACATATACGGACACTCCTGAATCAAGAAGCTACCCGTGAGAATGTGATTAATGGTTTCCGCGAACATTTGTGCCAAGCGGGGAGCGAGGATGTAGCCCTCTTTTATTTTGCCGGACATGGCGCTCAAGAGGACGCTCCCAAAGAATTTTGGCACATAGAACCAGGGCGTAAGAATGAAACAATTGTTTGCTATGATAGCCGTACTCCAAATAGTAGAGATTTAGCAGATAAGGAAATCAACCAATTAATTGATGAAGTAGCAGCAAAGAACCCACACATTACCATTGTGATGGACTGCTGCCACTCTGGTGCTGGTTCTCGTGACCCGGAGATTCGTTGCGCACCGATAGATAATACTCGTCGCGCACCGATAGATAAACGTCAACGTCCGATCGAGAGTTATATTATCTCCAAAGCAAAAGTCGAGGAACTATCAACATCTCGCAGTCTAGAGTCTAATCCTAGTGGTTGGAATTTATCAGCAGCAAGATATGTATTTATGGCTGCATGTCGGGATATTGAGGAAGCCAAAGAATACACTGGAGATGGAAAACCTCGGGGAGCTTTCTCGTACTTTTTCATTAAAACTTTGCAGGATGCCAAAGATAATTTAACCTATCGAGACTTATTCAAGCGCACCCAAGCAATGATTACAGCTAAAGTCAAAGCACAGTCACCCCAACTGGAAGCCACAGTGCAAGGAGACATATATCAACCGTTTCTGGGTGGTGCAATTACTCCTCGTACTCCCTACTTTACTGTCAGCAATCACCCTGATGATGGATGGGTTATTGATGGGGGAGCCATTCACGGAATAGTTAATCCAGTGGATGAAGAGACAACTACCCTAGCGCTATTTCCCTTTGACAGTTCGCCACAAGAGTTATCAGAGCTATCAGCAGCACTCGGAGAAGCACAAGTAACAGAAGTAAAACCCCAACGAAGTAAAATCAACATTAGTGGCATCTCTCAACTCGACCCCGACACAACTTATAAAGCAGTCGTCACCAGTCTCCCCTTACCACCAGTATTAATTTCTATTTCTGGAGACCCAGCAGGAGTAGAATTAGCACGGGAAGCTTTAGCTACTGCTAGTCCAGAAGGAAAACCTTCCCTATACGTTCGCGAAGCCACCCCTTCCGAAACAGCCGAATTTCAATTACTTGTTCGTAAAAGTGAATATGTAATTGTACAACCGATCGATCGTCGTCCCCTGGTTGCTCCTATTGAAGGTTATACACCAGAAACAGCAGAGCAGGCGATCGCTCGCTTAGAACACATGGCACGTTGGACAAATATTGCCACCCTTTCGAGTCCAGCAAATAGTCAAATTTCTAGTAATGCAGTGCGAATGGAGATTTTCCAAAATGGTCAGGAGATTAAGTCTCCAGAAATTCGCCTTGAATATCAACAAGAACAGGGAAAATGGAAAGAACCAACATTTCAGGTTAAGCTCACAAATACTAGCAACGACCCCCTCTACTGCACCGTACTCGATCTAACTGACCGTTATGCTGTCAAGACTGGTTTATTTCAGCCAACAAGCGGAATTTGGCTGCAACCGGGTGAGTCAGCTTGGGCTGTGCAAGGTGGAACTCTTTACGCTCAAGTACCTAAAGAGCTTTGGCAACAAGGAATTACCGAGGTTAAGGATATCTATAAACTGATTGTTAGCACGGCTGAATTTGATGCAAATTTATTGGCACAAGATAACTTAGATGCGCCTCGGACTCGTGCCATTGGTGGATTAGCAGGAAAACGGAAAAGCACTTTTAATCGGTTGATGAATAAAGTGCAAACCCGTGATTTTGCAACAGCTCCAGAAGACGAAGAATTTTTCGATGATTGGGTAACAAGTCAAGTCCTTGTAACTACGGTGCGACCCCAACATAATACTCCTGTTCCCCAGCGAGGAGAAACAGTTGCTTTAGGAGCTGGTGTCACATTGCAATCTCACTCTAACTTACAAGCGAAAGCACGTCTAACTACAATCACTCAATCAACCCGAAATTTAGCTAACCACGTTTTACCTCCCATTCTACGAACTGAAGATAAAAATTTGCAACCATTTCAATTTACTAGCACCCGTGGAACTGACCCCGGTTTGAGTGCATTAGAATTGAGTGAAGTTCAAAACCGATCGGTAGTAACACCAGAAACTCCCCTGAAGTTAATGGTTGAGCAATCATTGGGTAAAGAAGAACAACTTTTGCCTTTAGCTTATGATGGTGAGTTTTTCTTGCCTTTAGGTTATGCAAATACTAAAGCAGACAACACAACAGAAATCGTCTTGGAAAGATTACCCGAACCAGTAAGTGATGGCAAGCGTAGTTTAGGAGGCTCAATTCAAATCTTATTTCAAAAAGTTTTGACCGAGAAACTAGCTTTGGAGTTTCAATATCCGGTTTTAGCAGCAGTTGATGTCAGCTCAGAAACCTCGATTAACTATATAAAAGATTCTGAAAAAGTCAAAGCAAAGGTTGAGAAAGCTGAAAAAATTCTGCTATATATTCATGGCATTATTGGCGATACCAAAAGCTTAGTACCATCGGTACAAACTGCCAAAATTGATGTCAATGGTAATTCTCAATCTTTAGCAGAACTCTATGATGTAGTTCTCACTTTTGATTACGAAAACCTGAATACTTCCATTGAAGAAAATGCACAGCTTTTGAAGCAAAGGTTAGCCAGTGTGGGGTTAAAAGAAAATCATGGCAAAACTTTGCACATTGTTGCTCATTCAATGGGAGGGTTAGTTTCTCGCTGGTTTATTGAGCGTGAAGGTGGCAACAAAATTGTTCAACATTTAATTATGTTAGGAACACCTAATGGTGGTTCTCCTTGGCCGAAAGTACAGGATTGGGCAACAACCGCTTTAGCTGTGGGATTAAATGGTTTATCTACCATTACCTGGCCAGTACCAGTAATTGGACAATTACTCAGTCTTGTAGGAACTGGAGTAGGAGCAATTGAAACTATTGATGTAACTTTAGATCAGATCGCACCAAACTCTCCCTTTTTGACATCTCTAGCTACCAGTCCTGACCCTGGCATTCCCTATACAATTATAGCAGGAAATACATCTCTAGTACCTACTGCATTGGAATCAGAATCGGAATCACGGCCTCCTCTAATTGAGCGGTTAATGCAAAAGTTGTCTGACCGAGTGGTAAAACTACCATTTTTTGGGCAGCCAAACGATATTGCTGTTAGCATATACAGTATTAAAAATGTGCCTGTAGAACGAACGCTCCCACCAAATGTACTTGAAATCCCTTGCGACCACTTAGTTTACTTTACACATCAAGAGGGGTTGAAGGGATTATCAGAAGCGATCGCTAAAGCTCTTTCATTAGACTTCTTGCAGAAGTCAGGGAATAGGGAATAGCGGTGCGACCCCGCGTCGGCGTAAGACGCAAGGGAACGCGCACCAAGAGAGGGAATAGGGAATAGGGAGAAAGAATAGATAATTTCTGGATGAGAATTGATTTGATTTTTAATTTTCACCAGATATCTATTGTAAAAAAGTGGTATAATATCAAGTCCGGTAGCATCGGTATTGTAAGGTAAGAGTAAGGAAGAAGGAAGAGGAAAGAAGGAAGAAGGCTTTAGTTATCTAGGACAGAAGGCTTTAGTTATCTAGGACAGAAGGCTTTAGTTATCTAGGACAGAAGGCTTTAGTTATCTAGGACAGAAGGCTTTAGTTATCTAGGACAGAAGGCTTTAG
>NZ_JAAHGT010000385.1 GCF_010672385.1 Okeania sp. SIO2F4 | reverse complement strand
TCTAGAGCATTATAGGGATTAACTTGAAAAACTAGCATCAAAGCTGCTAAAGGTAACAGAGCAATGATGATATAAACATAAATATCAATCATTTTTTAACTTTTAACTTTTAACTTTTAACTTTTAACTTCTGCGTAATTAGGGAAAAAAGATTGATAGGTTGACTCTACTATTTTCTATCTTTTAACTTTGGTATTGCTAATTTAAGGTATGAATTTCAACTTTGGGTAAATTTTCAACCAAAACATATAGTGCAAATTATACCTATTTCTTCCTCTAAAGTCACCGAAAAACTCCTTTCTACTTACTGACTCCTGATTCCTGTGAAATCATATATTTATTCAGGAACGCCTTGACTTTTGACATTTAACTTTTGGGTATCAGGACTAGAGCAATATGCCAAAACGTACCCCAAAACCGTATTCCAAATCGCCAAAGTAATAAGTGCTAGGAGCAATAACGGCCATTCACTAGGTATTTTGAGCAGTAAACCGACAACAATACTCATCGAACCAAGGGTATCAGCTACCGAAAGACTATGGAGTTTAAATAAAACCGATCTATGTCCGAGTAGGGGGAATGTTCCCCAAAACCAGAAGATAATTCCGATAAATATCAAGCTATAGCTTAAAATATCAATCATATTTCGTTTAACCTTTTAATTAAATTTGCCAGTAACATTAATCCCGCATTACCTACACTCAGAATAATTACCGCAACTACCCCAATAGACCAATCATCCCGCAAAACGGAGATAAGTAACATCATAATTGAGGTTTTGGTAGCAATACTAGCAAAAGCCAGCATTTTTTGCCAGATATCATCATCTTGCCACGCTTCATAAACAGGTATAAGCAAAGCTAAAATCATCGCAATTAAAATAGAGTTGTTCATCTTTTTCTGCTCCGTCGAACTACGTGTACTTCATACCACCCCCCTTCGTGATATTTCAAGACAATAGTTTTGGGGGTAAAAGTAATTAAAAATATATCCAGAAATATCAATCCTGGTGTTCGTTGTGGTTTAACACTTTCACAAACCAAAACTTCATCATTATGGGGACGAACCATAATTTGTATTGCTTCAATATAAGCTTGGGGAATGGCGACAATAATTTCCCACAATACTCGCAACCAATCTTTTAATGCTCCTAGGGATGTTTTGCTACGAGGTAATAAAAAAGCGATACTAACACCAATAATAATATTTGCCGGACTCAAGTCGGCGGTGAGTAAAAACCAAATTGCTAGTCGTAGTATTATGTTAAAAAAGGAAGTTGCGTCCATGCTATAATGAATAATAGATAATGGATAATCGATAATAGATAATGAAAACTATCTCTAATGAACGATTATCCATTGGTAACAGGTTTATGCTAAATTATATCAGCAATAGAAGCAAAAATTCCTAAGTTAAAATCAGATATCACTTTTGGCAATTACCAAAGGCGAGAAATTTAAACTTGCAATCGAGATTTGTACATTTATTCATAAAGTGGTATACACTTATTAATATATAGTACTAATATATCTGGAATATTAATTTCTTTAGATTCCTGAAAAAATCCATTATAATTAAAAACTTCTTCACGAAATTGTTCAAAAATTGTATTGTATTTTTCCATGATACAAGATTAGTCTCTTCTGGTTTCCAAAAAAGCATTTTTTCTGAAAAATTAATCCCTAATTGGAAGCATAAGGCTTTTAAATAAACCCTAGGATCTTTTACTATATCTGCTGAGTTAATTATAATAGACTTTTCTACTGTTAAATTTTCAATTTCTTTGAATAGTTATAATTAAAGCTTGTAGTAGGGCTTTAGCCCGCTAGATATATCTTTCAGGGCCAAAGACCTACTACAAACAAAAACTTTTTCGTTCGCGTCAGCGGAACTGAGTTCTATCGCGCTCTTATCCGGACATAATATTATATGTCATAATTTTCAAATCTCAATTATTTTTGTCATTTTTTTCGCCCAATAAACAGATAATAAGGCACTTTTACCCCTGGTAAAAAAGGAATAGTTGACATCCTTTCAATAAATTGAATACTTTCAAAACGGTAATGAAGATAAGGAGCGTGTTCGGTAGATAAAAAGACATTATCCTTTCCAAACCAAGCAGGCCAAAAATTACGAGATAACCAGGAGTGGGAAGACCACTGTTTTATAGGATATTTACGAGAAACATAAAAGTCAACAACTCCAATAATTCCATCAGGTTTTAGTAAATTGTAGGCTCGATCTATAGCTGCAAACCAGTCTGGAATCATTGTTAAAGAGTAGGAGAATGTTACAATATCAACAACCTTTTCTGGTGGGGTAAATTGAGTAACATCAGCTTCAACAGTCTCAACGTTAGACCATTTATTAGCAATAATTCGCTCCTGTGCTATCTCCAATAAAGAAGGACACAAATCGACAATGTAGAACTTCTGAAATTTGGTTAGTCGATCGCCTATTGACTCAAGATTAGCACCAGTACCACCTCCTAGATCGAGCCAGATATCTCCTGGATATTCAATTAGGGATTGATATAATTCTTCTCTACCTTGGAGCAAACGTTTGCGAAACTTGTCATAACCCTGAGCTTGACCTCCATAAAAACTCTCTAGTCTTTCCTGATGATTACTACCTTGAATAGGTTTAACTAAATGGTATAATATATTCAGGTCTTGAGCAAAATCACTAAAAAATGACACCCTTACCTCCTTAAGCTGTTACTAGATCGGCAATATAAAAACTGCCATAAGTATGAACCCGATCTTTTTGATGGAGTTCCTGTGCTAAATCCTTGTGGTATTGCAGCATTTCACCTAAATTATGCTCTTTACCTTGGATAGACACAGAGATAGGATCGACATATTCTACTTTAAAACCACCACTCCGAAATAGAATGCGCGACTTTTTCCCAGAGCGATCTACAATAGCTTGCCATTCTCGTTTTAGCTCTGCATATTCATAATTACTAAGCCAATCCATATGATCGAGTAAAACGAAATGAGAAATCTGAATATCATTATTACGCTCTAAAAATTGAGCTACTGTATCTGTATGAACTGAGATGCGATCGACTAATCCCGCTTTGAGTAATTGAAAATTTTCCGGTTTCAAATATTCTGGGCAACAACTTGGTGTATATTTGCCTTCAAGAAAAACTCGCCAGAAGTAATTATCCCAGATAGGAATTTCACTAAAAACTTGCCGACAACAATCTTCTACAAAGTCTGCAACTCCATTTTTTAGGTAGCGTTCCATTTGTTCTCGTTGTTGAGGAGGAACACCTAGCATCCACAGCGTCAAGTTACTATTCATAATCTGACGAATAAATTTTTTCCAAAACCTATCGTTGATTTGTTCATCATAATAGATTTGACGTTGCTCCTCAATAGTTTTGGCTGACATCAGTGCATTCAATTCATCTCGAAGTTGCACAACACGATCGATGTAGAAATTAATTAATTGAGCAAAGATACCTGTTGTACCATGAAAGAAAAAAGAACGTTTCCCTGCAAAATATCTGGCTCCATGACTATCCCAATATTGTTGAGCAAAAGGGGATAGCTCGGCACGAAGTTGTTGCTGATAAACCTCTTTAAACTTAGATAAATGACCTTCTCCAAAAAGTTTAAAAAAGTTAGAATAATCAAGCTTCTTAATTCCAGCTATTTTCAATTCAAGTAGAGCATTTTGTCGAGGGTTAACATCAACTGCATAAATATGTTCTGGTTCATCAAGTGCATATTCAAGAGCATTACATCCTCCTGAAGTCAAGACCAAAATTGTATCATCTTTGGTCAAATTCATGGCTACTCTGTCTAGTCGTGGATCTTCCCAACAAGTCACATAAACTAGATTATTTCGATGTAGGGAATGAAACCCTAAATCTAACCAACTGTCAATTTTTGGAATCAAAGTCATTTGTTATTACCTAATTTAATTGTACACAATAATTAGAATGAATTCATGGTAAAATTAGCATTGGTTCTTGAAAACATTCAATATTCATTAAATCTTTGGGTGTGTGCGCGGCAGGATTAAGTTTAGGATCGATCGTTCCAGCTATTTGTAAAGCTTCGGCAACAAGTTCAGAACAAAAAAAACCTGCCGAAGCGTTAGGTGATTTCCCCTTGGTTTCTGCATTAAAATATTTATTCTGTGCTAACCAAGAACCTATACTCTTACAAAAAGCATAAGGAGTATGACGATCGTTAAGATGCCAGAGCCATGATTGCATTTGAGCAATCCTATCATAGGACAACTTTTTGTTCAAAGGAAACCACCATGCTTGTCCACAAGTTTTATAGATATCAAGCCAATGGCTTAACCAATGAACTTGAACTCCCTTTAAGCGCTTCTGTTCTTTAAAATCTGGTAATACTGTGTAAGCTGTCGATTCTGCAATGAGAATATCCTGACACTGTTTATTTAGACATTCAGTCTCTAATACAATAGCAACATGGCTATAGGGACTTCTAGTAAACGATCGAATAATTTTGGCATCTAGTCCATTACCTGAAAAAGCAATCACATCACCTGGACTTATGTGAGGAAATATTCCATTGATTTTGTTATTCATACTTACCTTAGTTATGGTATGACGGTTATCAATGTATCATAAATATTAGCTAAGTGTTAGCTTTGAAAAAAATTGATTCAATTGATGATATTTGTTAGAGTGAAGTTGGCGTCGAGTAAAAACCAAATTCTATCAAATCCTAAAGTATAGAAACCGGGTTTGTATTAAATACCCCCATACTAACATCTACCTCCTATAAACCCGGTTTCTTATTAGACATAGGCGTGATCATCAAAAATCAAATCAATTATCGGGTAAAAATCATCAATTCTTTCCCCCTGCTCTGTACGGACGCCCTTCCCTTATGCAACGTCCCTACCTCCGACCTACTCCCTCTTTTCCACCAGAGGTCTATTACACTCCAAAGCAAGGGGATTTGATATTGCCAGTCTTAAATTTTATGTTAAAAAAGGTAATTGCGTCCATGCTATCCAGAAGAGTAATATTAACATTAGACTCATAAACCCAATTAGATGATCGAATTTTTCGATCGCTCTTGGTATCTTAATCGCCAGTTTCTTAAAAATATACAGATATGCTAACCAACCAATAGCAATAGTTACCAGTGGTTTGATAATATTTTTGATACTATAAGCTTCATAATAAACAGCATTTGCTACTATCAACCCGCCAAGTAAGAGTACCATTGCCCACCAAAAACCAAGGTTAACTTTGATTATTTTCTCGTTTTTCTGGTGAGGTAGAAAAATGAATTTAGCAAAAGAAATTGCTGTTCCTACTGCTGCAATATTCATGGCAATAACTTGCCAGGGTAATAGATTTTTAGAAGTTAACACTTTTGCTCCAAAACCAGAGAGTAGGGGAAAACCAGAAATCGAAAAACTAGCGATCGCTAAAGCCACCCAAATTCGGTTATCAATAGGATGGTGCTGTAATTCTTTAAAATTACGACTAGGTAAAATACCTGCTATCAAAAATAGAGCAGATTTAACTAAACCGTGAGTCAAAGCATAGAAACCCCCTACTACTGGTGCAGCAAGTACAAAACCTAACTGAGAAATGGTGTGAAATGCCAACATCCGTTTAGTATCTTTTTCAAATACCGCGTAACCCACCCCTAAAAGTGCTGTACTTACTCCAAACAATCTCACGATAGGATCTATTTCCTCTAACATCAGCGCACAACGCACCAATGGAAAAACCCCTGCCTTCACTACCACTCCCGACAACATTGCCGATACTGGACTTTGTGACTCAGAGTGAGTTAAGGGCAACCATAACCCCGATACAAATATACCACCTTTTGCTAATAATCCCAAAAATATTAGAGCGATCGCTTCTGGAGGCGCACCCCGCAGACCCATAAAATTGAAGGAATTATGTGCTTGATAAACTAACACTGCTCCCACCAGATAAAATAGCATTGCTGTATTACTGACAAACAAATAGCGCAACCCTACCCAAATCGACCTATCTGTACGAGGATAAGCTATTAGTAGAAATGCAGCAATACTAATTACCTCCAAAGCTACATACAAACTAATAAAATCTGCACAAATAAAAGTAGCATTAACACTACCATGCAGAATCACCGCTTGCATATAGAAAAAAGTAGTTTTATCACTTTGCCAACAATAAAGAATGACTGCTGCTGTTACTAGAGCATTAGTAATAATAAAAAAGCCACTCAATTGATCGATAGTTAAACTAACACCAAAACTATCTAGTAATTTAATATTTACAGGGGATGGATCTGCAAATATATATAAAGCATAGTCAGCCGAAACAAATGCTATCCCTAATGCTAGAAAGCGGTCTAACTTCGGTAGCAGATAGATAATAAATCCTACAAAAAATGGCAATGCCATCCAGTCGATCGTAATATTGGTCATAAAAGTCAAAAGTTAAAAGTCAAAAGTTAAAAGTAAGAAAAAAAGGAGGAATTTAAGCAAGGAAATTTTTTAAGAGTATACTGATTCAATAATTAATAATTAATAATTATTAATTACCTCTTCTTAAAAAGAAGAGGATTGGTTAAAAGAATTTTTTTTCTCCTTGAAAGGAGAGGCTTTAAACCTTAATTTTTCGGTAAGGTCTCCCTTGATGGGAAGTAGCAAATGTAATAACTGTGTATGACCATATTTCATATCATTTAAGTTTTTTCCTTCTTTTCAACCTTCTTTCTCCTTCCTTCTTTCTTCTTCCTTCTTCCTTAGTTGTACTTTATAGAACCCATTTGGTATCAATACCTGAGATATCTCGAAGATACGCAAGCTACATTAATAAAAACGGACTTTACCCCCACACCTCCCACACTTCCCACACTCCCCTACTAATGCCACCGGCCATAATATCATATTTGTACCATCCAAAAAACTAAAATTAGCATTATAGCCATCACCCCAATCAAATGCTCAAATTCTTCAACTGCTCTTGGTAACTTAATCACCAATTTCTGAAAAATAAATCGATATGCTAGCCAACCAATGGCGATAGTTACCAATGGTTTGACAATATTATTGATAGTATAAGCGTCATAATAAACTGCATTTGCTACTATTAATCCACCTAGTAAGAATACCATTGCCCACCAAAACCCTTGTTGAATTTTCTTTTCTGAGTCACTTTTTTTATGAGGTAAAAAGAGAAATTTAGCAAATACAATAGTTGTACCTACAGTCGCAACATTCATGGCAATAACTTGCCAAGGTAATAAATTCTTAGTAGTCAATATCTTGGCTCCAAAACCAGATAATAGGGGAAAACCAGAAATCGAAAAACTAGCTATCGCTAATGCTATCCAGAGTGAGTTATTCATCGGTTTATCTTGCAACTCCTGAAAATTACGACTTGGTAAAACGCCTGATATTAAAAACAGTGCTGATTTCACAAACCCGTGAGTCAAAGCATAAAAACCTCCGACTTCTGGTGCTGCCATGATAAAACCCAATTGGGAAATAGTGCTAAATGCCAGAGTTCGCTTGGTGTCTTGTTGAAAAATCGCCAAAACTACTCCTAAAAGTGCCGTACTAACACCAAATATCCTGACAATAGGATCGATTTCTTCTAACATTAGAGCACAACGCACAAAAGGAAAAACTCCTGTTTTGACCACAACTCCTGATAGCATTGCCGACACAAAGCTCTGTGACTCGGAGTGAGTTAAGGGCAACCATAATCCTGATATAAAGATACCACCCTTGACTAATAACCCCAAAAATATCAGGGCGATCGCCTCTGGAGGAGCATTAGTCAAACCCATAAAATTAAAAGAATTATTGGCTTTATATACTAATGCTGCTCCCACCAGATAAAATAACATTGCCGTATTACTGACAAACATATAGCGTAACCCTACCCAAATAGATTTATCTGTACGGGGATAAGTTATCAGTAGAAAGGCAGCAATACTAATTACCTCTAGTGCTACATACAAACTAATAAAATCTGCACAAATAAAAGTAGCATTTACACTACCATGCAAAATCACTGCTTGCAAATAGAAAAAAGCTGGTTTATTAGTATTCCAACAGTAAAAAATTACTGCTGATGTTACTAGAGCATTAGTAATAATAAAAAAGCCACTTAGTTGGTCGATCCTTAGAGTTACACCAAAACTATCAAGTAACTGTATATCTAAAACAAATAATGGGTCAGCAAATATCGCCAAAGCATAGTTAGCAGAAAGCAATACTACTCCCAGTGCTAGAAAGCGAGAAAGTTTGGGTAGTAGATAGATCACGAACCCAACAAAAAATGGTAATGCCATCCAGGCAATTGTAATATTGGTCATTTCAGTTATCAGTTATAGTATTGCTATGACTATTTAGATATCTCCAGAAAAGAGGGAATAGGGAAGGGAGTAGGGGAGTAGGGGAGTAGGGAGTAGGGGAGTAGGGAGAATTTTTCTACCTTTTTCCCCTATTCTCTAACTGAATTTCCCGACTTCTGACTTCTAACTTCTAATACCACTTTGAAAAAAGAATGCTAAAAAAACG
>NZ_JAAHGT010000384.1 GCF_010672385.1 Okeania sp. SIO2F4 | reverse complement strand
TGGTGGTTGAAGGTAGCAACTTGTTTGCCAGTGTTCGTATCCCAGAGGCGGGCAGTATTGTCAGCACTGCCTGTTGCAATGGTCTTCCCGTTGTGACTAAAAGCTACTGCTCTTACTCTACCCTGGTTTGATGACTTTGGATGTGGGAACAGATGGTTATCAAGCTTTGCGAGCTACTACTAAAGCATTAAGAAATGGAAGGTATTTTGAGCAGTCGGCAAATTCTGGTTCTTCTAGGGAGTCGCGTGTTGTTTATTTGGAAACTTTTTTGGCAAAGGAAGATAAGTTGGCAGGAAAGTAGTAAGGTGTGTAACGGCATCCTTTTTTTCGATTTTGGGGAAACTCCAGAAATTTTGCCGTCACGCACCTTTTTTTATAGATAATCTGATGGTGCGTTACGCTGAAAGTTAATTAAATTTGGATAGTCGATAATTTATATCGAACGCTCGATATATTTTATTCAGCAGAGGTAGGGTTGGGAAATATTGGTTGATTTATTTTTGAGGAAGGTTTGATATAGAATCAGCTTGAACAGTGGTCATTGCGACGATAGGAAGCAATCTCAGGGGTGCGCGGAGATTGCTTCCTTCCACTCCGTTCCAGTCGCTTCGGACGCAAGCTATAGTAATTATCCGGATTTTATATGAATGTGGCGATAGTGCTACGCACCGCTACGCGATCGCCAAGCTTTGAAAAATGCTTTCTAGGTAGAAAATCGTAGGGTGTGTGACGGCATCCTCTTTTTGATTTTAGGGAAACTCAAGAAATTTTGCCGTCATGCACCTTTTTTTTATTGATAATCTGATGGTGCGTTACGCTGAAAGCTAACTAAATTTGCATAGTGGATAATTTATATCGAACGCTCGATATATTTTATTCAGCAGAGGTAGGATTGGGAAATATTGGTTGACTTATTTATTTTTGAGGAAGATTTGAATGTGGCGATAGTGCTACGCACCGCTACGCGAACGCCAAGCTTTAAAAAATGCTTTCTAGGTAGGAAATGGTAGGGTGTGTGACGGCATCCTCTTTTTGATTTTAGAGAAACTCAAGAATTTTTGCCGTCACGCACCTTTTTTTTGGATGGTAGATAATTTGATGGTGCTGACTATAATTGATCGCTCAAACGGTTAGATATTAAAGTTGACAAGTCTCGATAATAAGAGAATTTGGTATGAAAATATAATATATTCCTATGCCAGTTCTCCCCCCCCTTCTCATCTCCTGGAGTTAAAGAGGGAAAGTAACCACGATCATATGGTCCTCTATTGTGAAAACCTGTTTGCCACCAATTTAACCATTTTCCATCTTTACGCCATCCCACTTGATCGGCGAAGGCTATCCATACTTGTTGGTTTCGTTTCTTAGTACCACCCAAACTTTGATAAATTTGCTTCTGAACAGAATAGCCAAACTTACCATTACTATACTCTACCCAAAGTTTGTCAATCGTGCCTAAATCCTGACAGGAAAAATTCTCTACATCCTCAGCTCTCAGCCATTCTTCTGACTCCCTACCTGCTACTTTTACCATTACTCTATATGTTTCAAAGTCTGCTTCTGTCCATTTTCCCTCTGCCAATAAGTTGCGAAGTTTTGTATAGTCAACTCCTTTAGCTGAAACTAGAGGAATATCATTCATATTAATAGGTATACCCCAAGAAAAAGTCCAACGTTGAACACCAGTCTCTACCCTTTCCACAGCTTGCTGAAAAGTTGACCGTTGTGACTCAGACAAACTTGCTTGTACAGAAGCAAAACTTTCCACAATTTCAAAATCACTCCTTCCATGTACTGCCACAACCTCACCTTTTACATCCACAACAGGCGCTCCACTCATCCCACCCACAGTCAAAGCTTGATAAGCAACTCCATAACCTCGCGCCAAATTATCTAAAGCTGAAACTTTACCATCAACAAACTGGGATACCAACTTCGCACCCCCAATAGGAAAACCAGAAATATAGATAGAACTACCTTTTCTCAGACTCTCAGAATTACCTATTTTCAGCGCCGGATAATTACAACTTCCTCTCTCTGGTTTAAAAGTAACTAAAGCTAAATCTATATCACTAGGAAATATTTCCACCCTAGCCACTTGCCAGAATTTTTCATCCTTAGTCTGTAATAATCTTTCCCCTTCTTTTTTCACAACATGAGCTGCTGTTAGTACGGTACAGACTCCCTCTTCTCCAGACACGAAAAAATCAGTTCCATGTCCGGGTTGATTTTTATAAAATAGTTTGACAATACTAGGCTCTAGTCGAGAGGCAATTTTTTCTGGTAGTAATTTCCCAGAACAATTTGTCAGAGTTAGTGACAGGAAAGTTATACCTAGAATGCGAGGTAGAAATTTCATCTTTTTGAGAGGTTCAGAAGTTTGAAAGTCTGATTTTTCTTCTTTTACCTACAACTTCAATTATAGGTTTTCCTTTCCCATCCTTTCCAATAGAGGAAATTGAAAAAATTATAGCTCTAAAAAAAGAGCCACTCTTTCCCCATAATACTTATCTACTTTTAGAATAAAACAACTTTTTCTAGATGTCAAGGAGCGATCGCCAAAAAACTCTCATTTTTCTTCTTTGACCTATAAAAATTGCAGCTTAAATATAACTATAACTGGGGCGGGGATTAAAATTCTGTGGTTGAGCATCAAGGGTAATGGATTTGGAGACCAAACCCCTACAGTTATTTTGGTATTTCCTTTTTCTTCCCGCTTACTTCCATTTATGATGGCTCTAAAAAAAAGAGGCACTATTTCCCTATAATACTTATCTACTTTGAGAATAAAACAACTTTTTCTAGTTGTCAAGGAGCGATCGCCCGCCTTGAAGTTAGAAGCCAGAAGTTAAATTCGCAGCACAGACTAATTTGGATAGTCGATAAAATATATCGAACGCTCGATATATTTTATTCAACTTTGGAAGAAAGTGATAAGTGATAAGGAATTCAGCAATCCATCGTAAAGCACCGCCCCTGACCTAATCTTCGGTGCGTTACGCTTTCCTGCGGAATGCTGCGCAAACGCTTTTCATGTCGCGCAGCGAAACGCACCCTACTGGACCGACACACCTAATTTGGTGCAAAATTGTAGGGTGTGTTAGAAGGCTTAAATTCAGACTATCAAAGGGATTTAGTAATCCGTCGTAACGCACCATTGAATATGTGTCAATCAACTACTGGCGTGTCAAGACTAAAATTGTGGTTTAGAAGCAAGCAAAGAAGACCTCTCCCCCAACCCCTCTCCTACGAGGAGAGGAGAGAAATCCCCCCCCAACGCTAGCACTTAAGGGGGTTGGGGGGTTAGGTTTTTTAACCCACATTTTCAAGCTTGACGCACCCTACTGGACTTAATTAATTTTGATTAACACCTATTTCCAGTAGTTTTTCCAATCTGGCACTTGACCAGTATTCTGTAGGGTAGGCGATCGCAAAAATAGAGTCAAGTCGAATCAACCATGTCACTTGTTTAAAAGTATCATCTTCTTCATCAAATTCATCTGGTGGCACTAATACCATAATTTCTACAAAATCTTCCGTTACACAAACGGGAAGACCATAATAAGTTTCCTCTGCTTCAATGCGGACTTTACTACCATTTTCTAATGCTTCTGTTAATCTTTGATAAAGAAGATTAGACTTGTTTGACTTTTCTTTTTTGGTCACAGTTATTCTCCGTAAGTCTGATGTTGTAATTTAGCGCTTTTAACAGCACCCATGTACAACTTCACCATTAACTCGTTAGCAGTCGCCGCATTTTGCAACTTACTAAAGTTAATTGTATCTGGTTGAATTTTAACTTGACTAAGCAAGTTTTTAACTCCCTTGTTGCTTAACCGCATCCCAGTTGTTAGGAAACCCGTACATAGTTGTCAATGACGAGATGTAGGTGTTTGGGAATGTTTAGCCCAAAAGTGACTAATAACATGGAAAATCTGTCCTTTACCCAAATGTTACTACGGGGACTTGATGCTTAAAAAGGAAATTATGACTAGCAGTGTCAATATGGACTTGATCCGGGTTTAGCACTTCTATATAGTAACTTCCTGATAACCACTATTGAAAATTTTGCTCCCAATATTACAACAATATTTGACCACAAACTACCTGCAAAAGTTCTTACAAACAATGATATAATAATTTCTTGATTCTTGAATCAAAAGTAGTGTCTTAGGAAATGCACGCTGTACTTTTCAAATATCCTTTGAATACCATTTATTAAAAGTAATACTAGGTTGGGAGGATTGAACAAATCAGCATGAACAGAGCTAAAGTTATTCAATAAAATGATGATAAATCCGACTATACTTGACTTTATTTCCTATATGGGAACAACCCTAGCGTCTTTGTTTGCAATTGCCAATCCCATTGGCACTATTCCCATTTTTTATAGTTTAACCTCCAGAGATAGCAGATGCTATCAAATTGAACAAGCTCAAAAAACAGCAATTAATGTAACATTAATTTTGATAGTTTTTCTGTTTATCGGTAGCTATATCCTTAAATTTTTTGGACTTTCTCTGGCTGAGATTCAGATTGCAGGTGGGCTAATTGTTGGTCATACGGCCTGGGGAATGGTGACAACTAAACAAATGCTCACACAAGGGGAACGTCAGGAAGCAACCGACCGAGAAGATGTCTCATTTGCACCTATGGCACTGCCACTGATAGCTGGTCCTGGAGCAATTGGTGTCGCCATTTCTCAAGGAACACAAGCAAAACAGCTCGTTCAATCTTTGGGATGTGCAGCAGGTGTGCTTTTATTAGGAATTATTGTTTATCTATGTTTGATTTTGGGAAAACCATTAATTGATAGAATTGGGCAAAATGGAATTGGAGCTTTAAATCGAATTTTTGGTTTTTTAATATTGTCAATTGCTGTTGAGTTGATAGCTGGAGGTGTGACTGACATTGTTAAAAAATTGGCTCCCATTTTGTTGCAGTCTTAAGTCTGAAGCATCACACTCAAGTGATTTTCATTTTTATTCAAGACTTACGCATCCAAACAAGAAAACGGGTTTATTTCCCTGATTATTTTCAAATCACGAAATTTTCTGGATAAACCCGGTTTCTGCATAAGTTCTATTTTTTTTTACTTTTGACTTTCCTTATCATTACGCACTGGTAAAGAAGTCTCCATAATTTCCATCAACAACTCCAGTCGTGAAGGGTGAGACAACATTGGCACCAAATTAGGTAGAGAGTAGTAGTCACCTTTGAAACTAAAAGTTTCCACTGGCGCTTGCTTCTGCTTCAGTTGACTTTCCACATAATTAGAAGCATAGTTACCCAAACGCACGATGACCACATTTGGCATTACTGCCAAGTCACGACAATAAGCAGTGTAAGCATCAGCAAAATAAGGTGAAGTATTTTCTCCTTCATCTGTCACCAGAATAAACTGTTCGACAACTTGCTTTTTGCGTCGCATTGCTTCTACAGCGCAACCGCAACTTGTACCTCCACCTGCACGAATATGTTGGAAACCACGTTCCCAGTCACTCAACTCTGTACCTTCGGCAGTCACAGGATAAGGAATGGTATCAAAAGCATAGACAAATAATTCAGCTTCAGTAATACCCGAAATTAGAGAAGCTAAAAGCTTACCAACTTCGATCGCCTTTTGCATGGAACCAGACTTATCTACAAGTAAAGCTGTTGGTAGAGAAATTTTACCGCGCTTTTTGACTTGTTCGTTAGTCACCTGCTCCAACTTGGCAGCAGTTTCCCCATCAACCTGGGAAGCATCAGCAGCAACCTTAGCTTTATAAGCAGATACGCGATCGCTCTTTTGCGCCTCAGTCAGTTTCTCATCTATTAACGCCTTTACTTCTGGGTGTTCCATTGCCCCACGAGCAGTTAGAGACTTCAGGTTATTGATAATTTCCTGGGGAGACATAGAATTTATCAACGCTACTAATACAGTAGGTGTTAATTTTTTTACTGCTCCCACAGCAATAGTATAGGGAATATTGTGTTCCACTATTAATGCTGCTTGCTCTGCTGCTGTTTCTGTTTTTGCCAACTGCTTCAGCATGAAAGCTAGACTATCTTCTGGAGGTCTTTCTTTAAATAAGATAGCATCAGCGCGAGAATTAGGTTTAATATGCAAGGTAGCATATAAGTGCTTCATTGCCTTGCGGTTACGGATAGCAGCGCGGTCGAAAAATTCTGAGTTTTGTTCGCGCTTCCGTAGATAGCGAGTAACAGCAGTACGCGCGGAACGTGGCATTTTATTTTGTTGCTGTTTCATAAAGTCTACAATGCGTGACACCTGGTAAGGTGGAAAATTTTGTAGCATTATGAAACCTGCATCTCGGTGTTCAGTTAGGTTACTTGTTAACAAGTTTCCCAAGAACACTTCTTTATGGTCGCGCACATCACCGTTATTTTGATACCAAACTGCTAAGTGTCCGTAAAAAATAGGGTCTAACTCAACAATTAATTGATGAATTTCTGCTACTTTTTCTAATTGACGGTGAGGAGTTGTGAGCAGACTATTAAGCATTTCTAGACGTAAGTCGCGTTCGTCGTTATTCATCTTGATTTTATTCATTTTAACTACCCCCTTTATTCAGTTATTAGTTATCAATTAACAGCGGCATGTTAATATTTAAATCAAGGTTAAATGTAAAAAATATCGTACATTTTAGAATATATAACTGCTCGCTATTAAATGATTTAATTATAAAAAAATAGACTTTTAATAGACAATTATTGTTGGCAGTTTTGCGGAGTATTAATATTAATATTTATGATGAATACACCGCGCAAGTTCAGAGAGTTTTGTACTTATAAGCTCCCCAATAAGTTGTATGTAACCTCTCTAGTTTAGGGCGCGACGATAACTGCTAATTTTTATAGTTTTTAGTTTTCAGCATTCAGCGTTCAGCTTTAAAATTTTTGGTAGTCATACTCGCGTAATAGTAGAGTAGATAGAAACAAATAATGCCCATTCCGACCATCCTGCCTGCAAATACGGGAGCAAGATGCTCCCACTTTTCTCGTAATAAAAATAATTACAATGTACCACCCGTACAGTTTTTTACAACGGTTTTAAATCTGGTTTTACCCAATTTTTTCTAGCTTCCCAAGACATCAGGTATTCTCTACTATAATATTCAAAAGGTAAAGCTGAATTTTCGTAAAGGTTGACTAAATTATTTGCCATTTCTACAAAAGAATTACTGGCTGAATTAATAACTACATATTGCCGAACAATTTTTACCCAAAACATTGTAATTGTTTCATGGTAGCCACTATTCTTAGTCATTTGAATACCCATCGATGCGTTATATTTTTTGATGCGATCGCGAATATTATTTATAGCCTCTGACTCTGAGTAATTAGTCAAATACCATAGAGCCACAATCAAATGTGCAGCATGAGTCCAATTGCTTCTTGGCAAAGTACAATTATTAAATTCTTTGACAATATTTTCTAATTGATTACTATTGAAATAAATAGTTTTATGGCACATACTAAAATTATTTCAAATAAACTTTTGCTCCCAATTCCTCTAATTTTTGCTTTATCTGTTCGGCTTCTTGAGTATTGACATTAGATTTAATAATTTGGGGTAAATTATCAACAACTTTTTTAGTTTGCTGTAAAGTTTAAAACAGATTTAAACTGCGTATCTCCTTAATAAAAGATATTTTTTTATTAGCAGGAAATTGCTCTAAGACAACATCAAAAATAGTTTGTGGTTCGGGAATATATTTCCGATAGTCATCGAAATTAGGAGGAGGTTTTATTACAATCTTAGGTTTGGAACTTACTTGAAAATAATCTTCTATTTGTTTCACCAATTCTGTAGCTTCCAAAATTGTGATAGATTTGAGTTTTTCCAATATTTCATCAGTTTTGATAGACATAATATCTTCTCCATACAATAAAAATTTTATATACTGAAAATTTATCGACACAATTACTTAAAATAAATACTTTACGCAAGTCAAAAAAGCTGTTTGTTCATACGCAGGATTTGAACCTGCGAAATCCTTTTTTGGATTTGCTTGATTATGAGTCAAGTGCCTTAAACCACTAGGCTAGTATGTAAGCTTTTTCTGTTAGGGCGCAAAGTAAATATTTGGATTTTTTATTAAATCTTGGTAGGGTGAATAAGTGTGGCGATCGACACTAATATAAAATCTTATAATTTTTGCCTACTCTAACTATTTTGTAATTGTCTGTAAATCTGTATAATTTTTTTTAAATGAATTTTTCTTTATTTAAAATCATCTCGCACAAGTCAAGAAAGCTATTTGTATACACACAGGAATTAAACCTGCTTTTTCTTGAGACCAAATCAAGCGCCGTTTGGCTAGTATGTAAGCTTTAATTGTTAGGGCGCGAGATGAAAATTAAATTTTTGACAATTTATATTTAATTATATAAACTGACATTTTTTTACATTAATATTTGCTCTAATTATTCGTAAATTTGTGTCATACTTGACTTTATTGTAATAGTTAAAGTCATTTCGCGCAAGTCAAAAAAGCTGTTTGTTTATACACAGGATTTGTTCGCCGAAGGCGTTCCCGAGA
>NZ_JAAHGT010000383.1 GCF_010672385.1 Okeania sp. SIO2F4 | reverse complement strand
GATAACTAAAATGGCTATAGTAATTTGCCCCGGAATACATAACCCAAAGTTAACCGAGCAATTCTTGGAGGGATTATTTATGAATTGGCGGAGTCTCTCTGATTCCAGCGACCTCTTAGTCTGTCCAACTCAAGACTATGCTCCCTACTGTGCCATTGATATATCAAAATTTTTATGGTGTTCAAAATCTATAACTATAGATATGCCATTACTATTTATTGCCTTTAGTGCAGGAGTGGTAGGAGCAATAGGAACTGCTTGGACTTGGCAACTGCGAGGTGGACAAGTAAAAGCTCTTATAGCTATTGATGGATGGGGAATGCCTTTAACTGGGAATTTTCCTATATATAGAGTTAGTCACGACTATTTCACCCACTGGAGTTGGGGAATTTTCGGGAGTGGGGATGAGAGTTTTTATGCCTATCCATCCGTAGAACATTTAGAAATATGGCGATCGCCGGACATTACTACAGGTTGGTGGCTACATCAAAACAGTGTTGAAGTCAAAACAGCAACACCTATAACAGCTAAAGAATTTATTCTCAAAATATTAGAAAACTATGGAGAGTTAAGTAACTTTTAAGAGGAGGTCTTGCCAGATGAAACCAACAACAAAACCGCGAGTAAAAATTTGCTGTATTAGCAGTATTGAAGAAGCAAAAATGGCAATTTTTTATGGTGCCTCAGCTTTGGGTTTAGTTTCTGCCATGCCTTCTGGACTAGGAGTTATTTCTGACTAATTAATAGCAGAAATTTCTGCTGTAGTTCCGCCTGGTGTATCTACTTTTTTATTAACTAGTAAACAGGATATAAAATCAATTATTGAACAACAACGTCATTGTCGAGTTAATACAATTCAAATATGTGACGATCTTATATTAGGAAAATATCAAGACTTGCGAGATGCTATGTCTGGAATTGATATTGTAAAGGTTATTCATGTAATAGGAGAAGAATCTATAAAGGAAGCTATTGCAGTTGCTCTATTGGTAGATGCAATATTATTAGATTCTGGGAATAAATATCTAGCAATTAAACAATTAGGAGGTACAGGTAAAGTTCATAATTGGGATATTAGTAAGAAAATCCGGGAATTAGTAGATATACCTGTATATTTAGCAGGTGGTTTAAATTCAGAAAATGTCGCAGCAGCAATTAAACAAGTTTCTCCTTTTGGTTTAGATGTTTGTTCTGGTGTTAGAACAAATAATAAACTAGATGAGATGAAATTATCTGATTTTTTTAGTCGGATTTATTAATTATACAGAGTTTGATATATAGTGTTTCTTAGACTAATGAGGTACACCTATATTTATTTCTATCCTGTTCCCAGATCCGGTGTTCCCTGTTCCCGAAAACAAAAAAATTTTGTACTTTACGAGTATGGGAGTTGCTATAATCAATAACTAAATTAAAAATTTTAATCAGGAAGCAGGAGCTAATTAAGGTGAAAACTACAGAAAAAACATCTTATATAAATATTAATGGTGTTGAACATTACTATGAGTGGATAAAGACTTCAAGCTCTAGAGAAGAATCAAAACCAGTAATGGTATTTTTGCACGGATGGGGTGGTTCTGGTAGATATTGGGAAAGCACAGCTAAAGAACTTTCCGAGCAATTTGATTGTTTAATTTACGACTTAAGAGGATTTGGTCGTACCTCTTTACCTACACCTGACCCCACAGCAGAAAAAAGTATTTCCAAAAGTTCAAAATATCTTACTGATAATTATGGTTTAGTTGGTTACGCAGAAGATTTAAAAGTTTTATTAGAGACTTTAAATTTAGACAAAGTTTACCTAACAGCTCATTCAACTGGATCGTCTATTTCAGCTCTATTTTTAAATATGTATCCAGAGAGAGTAGAAAAAGCAATTTTAACTTGTAGTGGTATTTTTGAATATGATGAAAAAAGTTTTTCTGCATTCCATAAGGTAAGTCGTTATGTAGTGATGTTTCGCCCTAAATGGTTAACAAAAATTCCCTTTATGGGTCGTATGGTGATGAAAAGATTTTTGTATAGGTCTATTCCCGATAATTTATGTAATGAATTTTTAGAAGATTTTCTGATGGCTGATTTTGATGCTGCTTATGGCACAGTCTTAACTTCTGTGAGTAAAGAAGCATCAGAATGGTTGCCAGAACAATTTAAAAACTTAACAGTACCAATTCTATTAATTTCTGGTGAATATGATAAAATTATTCCGGCAGAGATGGGTCAGCAAGCAGCAAAACTTAATGAGACAATAGAGTTTACTATTATGAAAAATACTGCTCATTTTCCTATGCTAGAAGATCGGGAAAATTATTTACAAAGAGTGCTAACTTTTTTAGCGTAGATGAAGTTTGAATCAAATAATATAGCAATCTCTAGTGAAATGTAAGACAATAACTTTTGGCAAAATGTAAATTTTCTTTGATATTTTCCTTTTGATAAGTAGAGTAGGTAGACAAAAAAAGTTGTAAAATCGAACTTATTTTCAAATCCTAGAAATCATTGATATTGCTTCTTTATAGTCGGTTCCACTCGCTTAGGAGATAGTTGCGTTTAATTATATTAGACTTCTTGCAGAAGTCAGGGAATAGGGAGATGAAATTGTTAATTTTAGGTCTTGAATTTATTTAATTAAAACTTTTGCAAGAGGTCTATTTACTTACTGAGGATTCAAATTAATTGACAGAAGAATATTTGGAAAAAGAATACTAAGCTGTTAAGCATCTAAATTGGTTATTGTGGCTGATAGGGAGATGGGGGGGAGGGTTTGACGGTTTCTTCCCTAGTTTGCTAATACCTAGTTTAAATGGGTCTTAAGTTACAAAAAAATGCCAAAAGCGATCGGAGATACTTAAAAAGAGCTTCTCAAATGAATTAGAGAAAGCTATATCTATCATTTTACCTTTTTTTCTTCAATATTTATTCCCTCTTTCTTACTTCTACCATTTGTAACAAAAAATTATCAAATTGGTATAAGTAGAACAACGTTAAATCAATTATATCAGGATAATTAACGACCCTAGATTTTCAATTTTATTTACCCTAAATATCTAAAAACAATCTCAGACTATCCGGAAACCTAAACTCTAGAATGGGAAAATAGAATGTAAAGTAGCTAACAATGGAAATGCTTAAAAAAGTCAAAATTATCAATTTAAAATTTACAATTTACAATAGCAGCCATTAGGGGCAAAATTAACTAAAATTCAGATAAAATCTATGCACAATATGCAACCATATTTTCCTGTTTACAGCGTTTTAGAGAAAAAATTGCCATATTATCAAAATTTTGTTTCTTGGTTAGAAGATAAAATTTTTACTCCCTCTCTAACTATACCAATTGATGAAACTTTGCCATTTTTACTAGAGGTATTAAAGTTAACTTTTAATAGTCAAGGCAATCCTCAAACAGTTTATCCTCTAATTGTCGAAAATATTGATTTATTAGAACCCCATTTTATATACATTTTACGCAAGTGGGCGAGGCAAATTTTTCTCAATATCTGTCAAAATAGAGCAGCTATCATTGCCAGTACATTAGTAAATTTTGGTCAGATTATTTGGGCACTACCTGATGGAGATTCTGATGTTAATTTAGAAATTGCTTTAGCTTGCTGCGAGTTAGCTTTAGAAGTATATGATTTAGATAAATTTCCTGAACAATGGGGAATAGTTAATAACAATCTAGCTCTAATTTATCAAACTCGCTGTTATGGAGTTCCTACCCATAATCTAATTAAATCTTTTGAACATTATCAACAAGCTAATCTTGTATTTCCAGACCAAATTTTTCCTAAAAAATGGACTGATTTAAGTTGGTATTAGTAAGATAAATTTACTGAAAATAATGCCATAAATAATTTTACGGTGATTATCTTAAATAATACCATTTATAAATAGTAATGCTATATTTTGTTTCTATTATACCAGTTCTCAAAAGTAATGCTATACTTAGCTAACGCTTCAGTCATTAATTAATTAATTAACACAGGTAGAATCACTTTTTTACTAATTAGCACCTCAGTTAATGTTAATTATTCTTATTTTTACTACTCCCCTACTCCCCTACTCCTTGGCTCAATAAAATGTATAAAAGTTTTTGATAAATGGTATTACCTATCAATTTCTAAATCCCTTTTTCCGAATATTCCCATTTCTTTATCTCTCCATCTGCATCTATAATCTTAATTTTAATAATTGGTATAGTATCAAGTCCTGGAGCATCGATATTGTATATCTGATATTGCTTTAGCCAACTTACGGTTTTTAAACATGCCTGAAACATTCAAATATTCTAGCACAATTACATCATATTCACGAACTAAATCAGTAGACAACTTGTGTAAAAAGTCTGTACGAATATCTTTAATTTTGGCATGAAGTTTAGCTATTTTCAGTCTAGGTTTTTCGTATAGGTTTACTACCTGGTTGAGTTTTAGCAAATTTACGTTGAAACTTACCTAACTTTTTGAGATTTTGTTTGAGAGGTTTAGGAGATTCAACCTTTGTACCATTGCTGAATGTAGCAAATGTACTAATCCCCAAATCAATACCTATTGAGTTTTCAGACTTTGGCAAATGTTGAGCACAATGTAGTGACATTTCGCGAAACGTCACTACAACAAAACTAGCAAAATATCTACCAGCACTATCTCTAATAATTGTGACAGAACTAGGTTTAGATGTTAATGGTATAGACCAAACTATTCTAATCTTACCTACTTTTGGTAGATAGATTTTATCTTGACCGACTTTGTAATTAGCTCCTACAAATCTAGCAGTTTGTCTAGACTTTCTCCTTTTAAATAATGGTGATTTTACCTTAATTCCTTTTCGTTTTCCAGTGCAACTATTAAAGAAGTTTTTATATGCTTGGTCTAAGTCTTTCAATGATTGCTGTAATGGTTTATAGCAATTCCCAAAAAGCGTGAGGTACAAAATTTTAGGTTTGAGGGAACACTTAACACTTAACACTTAACACTACTCCTGAAGATTTAACCAATGTATAATACCGTTTTGAAAAAAGAATGTTACGAATAGTAATAATGATTGAAAAACTTTCTCAATGATTTCTCTTTGACTAAAAATAGAGATTTACCCAAATAAATGCTTAAAGAATATTCCTACTGAATCCTGACCGCTAGCGACACCCTAAATATTTGTAGCAAACATTTATCAAACTGGTATAACTGTTTAACCGTATTTGAGATAAAATTTCTCAATCTAGGATTATTAAGATGAAAAATCACCTCTTTAATCCTTCAGACTTTTGCCATTATTTTGCTCAATTGGAATTTCTATAATAAATTCAGTTCCTTGATTTACTTCAGAATTAAATAAGAGCTTACCGCCATGTTTTTGCACGATAATCTCATAACTAATTGCAAGTCCTAAACCTGTTCCTTTACCTATATCTTTAGTAGTAAAAAACAGGTTAAATATTTTCTCTTTCGCCTTTACGGGAATTCCCAAACCATTATCAGCAATTTTAATTAAAACACTACTTGGATTAGTGCTGCTAACTTTCGTAGTAATTCTAATAGTAGGGCTAAAATCGTCTTCTGTTGTTAATTTTTCTTCCAAGACATCTATAGCGTTACTAAGCAGGTTCATAAACACCTGATTAATTTGAGCAGCATGACATTTTACCAAAGGTAAATTTCCATAATTTTTCACAACTTCAATTTCAGAATTTGCGTGCCTAGGTTTGAAACGATGCTGCAAAATTAACAAGGTACTATCAATTCCTTGATGTAAATCCACAGCTTTCATTTCTGCTTCATCAAGACGAGAAAATGTTCTTAATGAAAATACTAATTGACGAATACGTTCAGATCCTAGCTTCATAGAATTTATCGTCTTAGGCAAATCTTCCATGACAAATTCTAAGTCAATATCTTCTGCAAAATCTTGAATTTCTGGAACAGGATCGACATAATTTTGACTATATAATTTCATCAAATCTAGTAAGTTTTGAGCATATTCCTCCACATAATTCAGGTTGCCATAAATAAAGTTAACAGGATTATTAATTTCATGGGCAATACCTGCTACTAACTGCCCCAAACCAGCCATTTTTTCACCTTGAATCATCTGTACCTGGGTTTGTTTTAACTTCTGCAAAGCCTTTGTCAAATCTTCAGCTTGGGTACGAGTTTTTTCTAGTAATTCAGCTTGTTGTAAAGCAATACCTAACTGCACTCCTACTTGTGCTAACAAATTAATTTCTTCATCTTGCCAATAACGAGGACTAGAATTTTGATAAGCAACCAACAAACCCCAAAGTTTTTCTCCCTGCAAAATTGGCACAAAAGTTTCATTTCTGGGAAGTTTACTCGCGTTAGTTTGTTGAGGGAGCACAGGATTAATTTGTAATGGAGTCTGAATTATAGGAGTCCATCCATCAATCATCGAATCTGCCACAAATTCCCCACTCCAGTCTGGGTAAAAACGATAAATTGCTACTCTTTCAACTTCTAGTAACTGTCGCACTTCTTGAGTAGTAGTCTGAAAAATAGCATTAATATCCAAAGATTGACGAATTTTATCAATGGTAATTGACAACGCCTTTTGTCGTTCTGTTGCTTTCTCCAATTCTGCTGCTTGAGCTTGAACTTGTTTGAAATACTCAGCTTGTTGTAGTGCAACTCCCAACTGACCGCCAATTTGAGCCAACAATTCTACCTCTGCTGTTTCCCACTCACGGGGAGCCGAATTTTGATAAGCTACCAGTAAACCCCAAAGTTTTTCTCCGTGATAAATAGCTACGATGGCATACGCCATAGCTTGATAAGACTCTAATACCTCAATGTAACAGTCACTAAAACCTTTCTCATAGATATTGTTGCAGGTGCAATAAATTTTTTTGGCAAAATTTTCGGCCTTAGTTTCCTGTAAATAGGTATCATTCACATAATTTGGCAAATCTCTAACGGAACATAGAGAAACATTTGCGGGGATTTTGGGATTTTCCTGTTGCTCGTGTATTAACCTCACCCAACCATCAGCTACTGACTCAGCTACAAACTCCCCACTCCAATCATCATGAAAGCGAAAGATAGCTACTCTGTCTGCATCCAATAATTGTTGTACTTCTTTGGTAGTTATTTGAAAAATTGTCTCAATATCCAGAGAACGACGAATTTTATCAACAATTATCGCTAGGGTTTTTTGGCGTTCTGCTGATTTTTCCATTGCTACTGCTCTGATAGCAAGTTGTGTTGACTGCTCCTGAACCTTCTGAACATACTCAGCTTGTTGTAGAGCAACCCCTAACTGAGTACTTATTTGAGCTAGCAAATCTACTTCATCATTTTGCCAATTACGGGGACCAGAATTTTGAAAAGCTGCCAGCAAACCCCAAAGTTTTTCTCCCTGATAAATCGCAATAATCCCATAAGACCTGGCTTGATAAGACTCTAATGACTGAATGTAACAGTCGCTAAAACCTGCATTATAAATATCGTTGCAGATACGATAAACTAATCCTTCAGTAAAAGGTCCACCCTCAGTTTCCTGCATATAGGTATCAGTATGGGGATTTGCCAAATCTTGCACAGAACATTGACTAACATTTTTCTTGATTTCGGGATTTTGATTTTGCTCCAGCATTAAGGAATTCCAACCTTCAGCAATTGACTCAGCAACAAACTCCCCACTCCAATCAGAATTAAAACGGTAGATAGCAACTCTGTCTGCATTAAGTAATTTTTGTACTTGTTGGGTGGTTGTTTCAAAAATTGTCTCAATATCCAGAGACTGACGAATTTTATCAACAATTGCCGCTAGAGTTTTTTGGCGTTCTGCTGATTTTTCCATTGCTACTGCTCTGATAGCAAGTTGTGTTGACTGCTCCTGAACCTTCCGAACATACTCAGTTTGTTGTAGAGCTACCCCTAACTGAGTGCCTATTTGAGCTAGCAACTCCACTTCATCCCTTTGCCAATGACGGGGAGCCGAATTTTGATAAGCTGCCAGCAAACCCCACAATTTTTCTCCCTGCAAAATTGGTGCAATTACATAAGCTTTAGCTCCAAACTGTTCTAAAAGTTGAATATGACACTCGTTATAACCCGCTTTATAGACATCATCAATGGCCAAAGTTTCATTGTTGACATACCGCCCCCCCTGATTTTCTTGTAAAAAAGTATCTTCAATAATGGGTTTAACTCCCACCAGAGGAGTCCATCCTTCTGCAAACGACTCTGCAATAAATTCCCCACTCCAATCAGGTAATAACTGATATATTGCGACTCGCTCTGCTTGTAGTAGTTCTCTTACTTCTTGAGTCGCAGTCGCAAAAATTGTCTCAATATCCATAGATAGACGAATTTTGTCGAATAACTCACCCACTATTTTCTGACGTTCGGCTGATTTTTCCTTTTCTCTGCTAATAGCTAGTTCTGCTGCCTGTTGTTCAACTTGTTTGAAAGCATTTTCTTGCTGTAGCGCCACACCAAAATGATCGGCTATTTGTTGGGCAAAATCTATTTCATAGTCTTGCCAATGACGGGGACCACTACATTGATGAATGCACAACAAACCCCAAAGTTCCGGTAATTCTCCTTGTTCTCTACTCT
>NZ_JAAHGT010000382.1 GCF_010672385.1 Okeania sp. SIO2F4 | reverse complement strand
TTCTCCCGCTCTTAACAGAGCCGCGTTTCATGTCGCGTTTGCGCAATTATTCCGTAGGAAAGCGAAACGCAATTCAAGTCGCTCCGCGTTTCGCTGCGCGACATGAAAAACGCGCGTTTTGCGGAACGCTAAACGCCATATCCAATCGACCAAGACAGCGGTCCTTTGCGGAGCATGACCTTAGGATGGGATGGCGAGGTTTCCCGAAGAGTGCAGAACCCCTCCGAAGTTCGCCATATCCAATCTCCCCTTGAGAACAAAAAAATTCCTTTTAACCAATCCTCAATGTTTTCAGAAGAGGTAATTATTAATTATTAATTATTAATTATTGAAGACCCAGGAGGCTAGTTGATTGCTAAGAGCTGAATGCTTAGAGTATTTTTTGCTTGTTCCCTATTCTACTCCATCTAGTAAGAAATTACTGTATATTATTGCTCTAAATTTGTCAGTTCCTTAATTTGACGTCGATGCTTGGCTTTAAGAGATTTAATAGTTCTTTGAAGCTGAGTTTCATAGTTTTGTTTTAATTCTTTAATTTTTTGCTGAAGCTGATTTTGATGTTTATGATTCATAGATTTAATGCTTTCTAACATAGATTCTTGATGAATTTCTTCTAATTCTTTAATTTTATTTTGGACCTTATTTTGATAATTTTCTTCTAAATATTTCATAATTTCTGTCAGCTTTTGCTCATGCTCATTCTCTAAATTAGTAATTTCTTGTTGATATTTTTCTTGTAAATATTTTATAATATCTTGATTTTTTTGCTGATTAATTACTTCTAACTCTTGAAACATCTCGTGATATTTTACTTGCCAAGAACGATTATTCTCTTGAATTTCATGTTGACAATTTCTTTCTAAATCTATTACTTTACGAGAATATTTATCTGTCAAACTTTCTATGGTTTCTTGTGCTTTAGATTCAGCAAATGCTAATTTTTGTATATGTTCATTTTCTAATAATTTAATCTGCTCCTTTAGTTGATTTTCTAATTTAACTTTCTCTGTCGTATGTTTCTGATTTTCTGCTTCTAAAGCTTGAATTTCTGTATGTAATAATTGAAGTTTCTGTTGCTGTGCTTGCTCAATGTCATAGATTTTTGCCTGAGCTTCTCGTAATTGTATTTCATGATTTTTGGTTTGTTGTTTTAACCGCTTTTCCAATAACCAATAAGCACAGCCTAGACCTGCTAGAAAACTAACAATTGTACTAAGTATTAATGATGTTACGAGCATGATTTTGACTATCTCCTTATTTTTATTCCGAGTACCTATAAATGAAACTATTCCATAAGTAAATTATTTAAAATATAATAATAGCATGGTCTATGTTATGTACAATAAACAGTAGATATTCCTAATTTAATCAATGATAATGCAAGAAAAATCAGAATATTTAGAATTTATTCATGCCCATGTTTTGATTTCTGGAAAAGTTCAAGGAGTTGGCTATCGCTTTTCTACATCACAAACAGCAGTCAGTTTAGGTATCAATGGTTGGGTGAAAAATTTACCTGATGGTAGAGTAGAAGCTGTTTTTGAGGGTAAGAAGGAGACTGTGGAAAAGATGATTAACTGGTGTTATACAGGTCCTAGGTCTGCTGTTGTTCAGGATGTTTTAGTTAGGTATCAGCAAGTTGAAGGAATTGAAGGTTTTGAAATTCACCGTATACCCTGAAGAATATTTTGAGGGGCTAGAGCAAAACTACAAACAAAAATACTCTCGTAGGGTGCGTTAATGAAATGTAACGCACCGCTACTCTAGGATGAACAGTAACCTAAGACACATTTAAAATGCGTCTTAGCAACTCAGAAGTCAGAAGTAATAAAGGTTATCCTTTTAACTAGCTATCAGCTATCAGCATTTCAGCTAGCCTCCTACGGAGGAACTGCGAAATTCAGCTTTTTGACCTTGGGTTAAATCTCCGGTTTCTATAAACCGGAAGGTTGAGTCGGGGTTGAAATCCCCGACGAGGGCGTCAAAAAAGTCCTAATGCTGATCGCTGAGGTGCTGAGTGCTGACTGCTTTTAACGAGGCAATAACAAATAAGTCGTTTAAATGCACAACAGCTTAAAAGTCATTGTGACTCGAACGGAGTTTCACGAAGCAATCTTAGAAATAAGACCGATAGCTTAAATTTTTGCCAGGCAAGGGATGTAGCTCCTCCACTTGCTCCGCCTTTCATGTCGCGCAGCGTTTTCCTCCGGAATGCTTCGCAAACATGTCAGTGATAGCCGAAAACGCCTTTAGGTTCAAACACGCACAAATTTATCTAACCTTGCCATCCCTTTTTCTATAGTTGCTAAGTCAGTAGCATAAGATATCCGAATATGATCGTCTGCTCCGAAAGCAATACCAGGAATAACAGCCACATTTGCCTCTTCCAATAAAGCTTTACAAAACTCCAGAGAACTATTACTAATCTTACTAATATTAACAAACATATAAAAAGCTCCCTCCGGTTGAATACAGGAAAGACCGGGTATACCATTAACTAACCGATAAATTACCTCTCGCCGTTGAGCAAAAGCTTGACGCATTTTCTCAACACAGTCTTGAGATGACTCCAATGCAGCGATCGCTCCATACTGAGCAAAAGTACACACATTGGATGTACTATGACTTTGAATTTTCAGTGTGGCATTAATCAATTCTACAGGTGCTGCCAAATATCCTATCCGCCAACCAGTCATTGAATAAGCTTTAGCAAAACCATTACTAATAATAGTATTTTTAAATATATCTGAGCTAACCGCACCAATACTCAGATGTTGGGCATCATCATAAATAATCTTTTCATAAATCTCGTCTGAGACTACCAAAATATCCTTCTCTACTATTACTTCTGCTAATGCTTTAATTTCTGCTGGTTGATAAACCATCCCAGTTGGATTAGATGGAGAATTAAGCACAAATAATTTTGTTTTATCCGTAATAGCTTGACCCAGTTGCTCCGGTGTAACTTTATAACCAGTTTCAGCACCAGTGGTCAAAATTATTGGTTCTCCACCTGCCAGTTTAACCATCTCAGGATAACTCAACCAATAGGGTGCCGGAATAATAACCTCATCCCCTGGTTCAATTAATGCCAACATCAGGTTAAACAAAGAATGTTTACCCCCATTCGTGACAATAATATTTTCCGCCTTGTAGTTTAGGCCATTTTCCTCAGAGAGCTTATGAGCGATCGCTTCTCTAAGTTTAAGTTCTCCTGCTGCTGGGCCATATTTAGTTTTACCTGCCTCTAGCGCCTTTTGAGCTGCTGCTTTAATATGTTCTGGGGTATCAAAGTCAGGTTCCCCAGCACTAAAGCTACAGACATCTATTCCCTCAGCTTTCATTGCTTTTGCTTTAGCTGAGATAGCCAAAGTTAGGGAAGGTGATACTTTATCAACTCTTGCTGCCAGTTTCATTTTTTATCTGTTTAGGTGATTAAGTTTTCCATTTTAGGTTGGACAATGTTTGAGTTCAACCTAGACTATTAGGAAATAATGACATTCAAAGTAATAAATTTAGTAGCAGATGTAGCGGATGTCTGTTTTTAAAGTTTTGAGGAATATAGTATAGCACGGTAGTGCAAGTCAAAAGTCAAAAGTTAAAAGTAATCTCGGCCTTGGTAATTGGTAGAATGATTTTCTACTCTTAGGTGATACCCATCACTTACTCTGGTTAAATATTTAGAGGTATTAGAAACAGATTACTCTTAAAGTTTCATCTCTTGATTTTCCAACCCCGTAATCTCTCTGTGTATATTCATAATTCTATCCACACCTCAATATTCAATCTCCCCACACGGACCACACGGACCACACGGACCACACGGACCACACGGACCACACGGACCACACTCCTCATCTCCCTACTCCCTCTTCTCTGGTATTACAAACTGAATTACACCCCACTGACCATTAGTTAACCATAAAGGGTCTTGTTCACTTAATATTTCGATTTGATCGGGTTCTAACCCAGTTGCTACTTCTGACTTCAAGGTACGCAAAGCGACAAATGGTGTGGGAAAATAATTAGCAATATCTGATAAAGGTGTAGTAAATAACCAATGGCGATCGCCAAGAAGACGCCGATAGTTAGCATCTCCTTTAATCAAAACTAGACTAGCTTTAGCTAACTCCTCCCTTAAAGACTGTGGCATTTCCCAAAAAGCTAGGGGAGCATTCCAAAAAAAGTCATCTCGGCAAATTAAACGACTAGAAGCAATATATTCTTGTAAGCGAGTTGCCAACATTCTGACATTTTCTGAGATATCATTAGCTAATGTTTCTAGAGTGTAAAAGACATCCTGACTCATGGCATCAGATACAAAAGTTGGGTGTGCTTTTAAATGTAGGTAAACAGTATTGGCAGTCTGAGTAGATAAAAGGAAATCTATCAGAAAAAAATCGCAAACTAATTCAAAACTTGCATTATCTATAATTAGATCGATGCGTTGTCCGTGAATATTATTTAAATAGTTGAGTAGATCGTAGGTATCATCTATTAAAATGTGAGTTTGTTGTTGGTGAAGGTCTCTATTAGTATTATCTCCTCCTACAAGTGGCCATAAACTAAGATCGACTTGATTACCCCATAAAGCAGTTTGAAGCAGAGTAGTTATAAAGGTTTGATAACTCTGTTCTTCTGGTAAACCAGTGTTTAAAGCAGTAAAGCGATTGCTAATTGCTCGGATAGCATCCATTGATGTGTCTAAACTTGAGCGTTTTTGATAGCCAAATGGGTCTATACCTTGCCAAATTCCAGGTACAAAATAATCAGTTGCTTCTAACAAACGTCGGAAGAAATAAGCTTCAGCAAAATAAAATGGTAAATCAAACCAACTTTTGCCCTCAAAAGGTTTTAAATAGGATTCCCAGGCAACTATATCTGGCCCTTCAATTTCTCCTAAGGGGCGCACCCATCCTTCAAATAAGTCTGCTACTAAAGATTCTAATTCTTGCACAATAGCTGGAGGAAAATCATTGTCTTTGATGACTCGTTCGATGACACCTGGTAGCCTACAAACTATTGTATAATGGGCGAAGGTATTTTCTGCTGAAGGCATTACAGGCAAAGGTAGTAATAAATCAGAGGTTTCAAATTCATTCATATATTTACTAACTAAGAGATTGAATGTACCAGGAAATATAAAAAAGAAGATAGGGAATAGGAAATAGGAATAGGTGAAGAAAAAATTATTTGTCACAAATAAATTCACCATAACCCCAGGAGTATGAATACTGATACCCGCGCGCCTACAGACTGATTTTAATTTCTGGTCTGCTTCAAGTTTTAAGGTTTAGTCAATTGATAAGTTTGTTAATACTTATTTTACAAAAAATCTCTAAAAAAATAAGAGATGATTTATATCAGTTTCGCAAATATTGCTACATTTTGGTAGTGGTGTGATCGACTTAAAATGTTGAAAATTGCTATTATTAAATATTTAATTACAATTAAAGATATACATTTAAAATTATTTTTATTCTAAAGATGCTAGTTTTTCTAAATTTGACATAACTTGTTCGGCTAACTTCAGCATTCTTGTAGTAATAGCGGGTAAATTATCAATATTATCATCATAATCTGCTTGGTTACGATTGAATCTTAAACGGGATAAATCTTTGCCTATTCTTTGCTTAAGTAAATCAGAACTATGTCGGAATTGATTAATTACAAATTGATGAGTCTGTTGTACAGGAATAGTTATACCTTGACGATCGCGCAAATAATTTCTTGCCAAAATAAAAGCGGCGTAATAACCACGACTAATAGCAGAGCGTAACCGAGCTTCTTCACTCGCACTCATCAGAGCTTTTCCAGCTAGTTGTTTGGCTAAAGCTAAATATTCAGAACAATTAAAACTCATCCTAAATGAATCTCCAATTTATGTTGGGTTTCTCTACAAATATGCAGTGACCAATATTCATCAAGTTCCCAAAGTTTTTCTACTGCTTCATGGCATTCAATTTTGGTGAAAATTATGATGAATAGTTCTTCGTCATGTTTAGTTGCACCAGGGTCTATATGAACTTCTAAACCTAAGCGATCGCCTGGAAAATATTGATGAATTTTTTCTGGCGCTGTTAATAGTATTGGCAAGATAAAAGGATATTTATTCAGAAACTGCAAAACTGCTTCTGGTTCTTTAAAATAATAAAGTTGCTGTAATTTATCTATACCGAAATGAGAAATTTCAGTAATCCTTAAATCACAGATTTGTTGGTTACTCATTATGATATTTATTGTTGAATATATTAATTATATAGCAGTGATTCAGGTTAGGAAATCCCTCTGTTGCCTGTTCTCTTTCAACACAAGTTTATTGTCTTAACAAAAAAACATATTGTTATAGAACAATTCTCATAATGGTAACGTATAAAATCATAGGTTTGAGGGAAGATACAGCAGAAAAGAAGAAAAAAAACTGTACTTCACAAACTTTAAAACCCTAGATAAAATGAATTAGTAAGTTAATAATATTTTAAACTTTTAGTAATTTATACTGATGTATAGTATCAGCTTATACAGAGTTTTTCGCGATTATCTGTGTGACTGAATCTAATTTTTGTAGGACTTACGCAGAAACCGGGTTAAGCAATGAAATTTCGTGGTTTGAAGAACAATAATCAGCGCAATAAACCGGGTTTCTTGTTTGGGTGCGTAAGTCCTGTTTTGATAAATTTTAAGCAGGTAGGCACGAATAAACCTAACTATGTAAAAAAATGTTTATGCAGCTCAAACTCTTGATATTGCTTACTTATACTGGGTTCCAGTCGCTTCGGAAATAGTTAAATTTAATTATGCCTTGCTACTCAAATTAAGTCCAAATCAAGGATTGAGCTTATTGTATACTAATGTTCTACAATAATTCCCTAGAAGGTCTAGGGCAGACCTTGGCCAGGAACTATCGGTCATTAATGATTTACGCGATCGCAGAAACAACTCAATGGCCTTGCAACATTGAAATATTTTATCGATGGCCAATAAAACTGCTGACCTGGAGTAGCGATCGCTGATTCGACGTTTATCTGCAAAAAAGCTCAACTTGATAATTTAGGAATTAAAGTCGGGTGTTGACGAGCGCTGATGCAGTAAAAGATTAGTAGTAACTGTCAATAATCAAGTAAAATAAATCTAACGCTAAATCATTAACAAAGAAAAAAAAGCCCAACGGAGTAAAACCTGCAATTTTGCTAACTGCGATGATTAGAACCGTTTTTACTAATCAGTCTCTGGTCATTTCCTCCTAGACCTTGTATTGCTCGTTCTTTTATTTGATAAAGAATTTCTTGATAATAAGTTATAATTTTGGATTTATCGGTTTCAAACGACAAAATCCCGCTAGTTTCCTCAGTAGACTCACATATAATTTGAATTGACCTCAGATTTTCTGTGCGATGTTGTAATTTTTTTTCTACTGCTTGGTAGTAGCCAATTTTCTTTTTGAGGCTGGAAACTCTCTCTTCTCCCTGTTTAAATATTCAAGGAATCGTCACTAAAGAAATATCAGTCAACAAACTGAAAAACAAAGCTGCAAGTTGCAAAAATTCATTGTCAAACTTAATGTTGCTGACATCTTTGACAAGAAAAATCATATTATTTTTTTTTTTTAAGCAACAGTCTTACTCGGAACTCTGGTATTAATACCACTAAAATCCATGAAATGATGGCGATATTAACTCCTTTTGTCAAAAAGAGTTCTAAGTTTATTGTGTCAACTGAGGTTAAATAGGTACTATAGATACTTGTAGAGTCAACGATTTTTCTCACATAAACATTTTTGATTAGAAAATTGCTTCCTATAGCAAAGAGTAAAAAGCCCAAAGGATTCAAGCTTTTTCTATTAGGTTCGGTGATAAATATTACCCCTAAAATTACAAGCAACAAAATCTTTAACAAATCAAGTACACCTGTTAGTTCACTCAACATATTATGTCCAAACATAGCAACGATAGTAAATGAATCGTTTCAGGTAATTTGCTTTGAAAACTATTAACAATTAAACTTAGAAATGTATCTATATTAATCACGTCGCGGAGCTATGTCGAATTTATCGGATTCTAATAACTGGATAAAAATCTTTGAAGGCAGGGAAAGTATTTTTGGAGAACCCTCCAAAACAAATAGACTCCCTCCACTAAGGATTAATATGCCAATTAGAACCGATTACCGCCGAATAGTCATGGCTAGCAACACAGCTCTTTCTCATTGGTGGCTGGGAGGATGGATAGCTTTGCAAGTTAAAGACCAAGCAAGTAATAGTTTTTCGGACGTTTACCGACAACAATTGCACATGAGAGGTGCAACTATTATGCACTACCTATTAGACGGAGCAACTCCCAGTTATTCACTGCACTTTGAGCCAGTTTTTTGGTTTAAAGATATTAGCATTTTGGTGGAAGCTTATCAGCCTCTCTCTGGGGATTAAATTATTTCTAAAAACTCTAAATTTTCCAGAGTTTCTGTTAAATAATCATCCATTGAGATACAGTCCTCACGGGGTGACAAGCACCCCGAAACTACTACTAGATAAAGATTTCAATAACTATACCTCTGTATAAAATATTGATTTTTCGTGTTTGATAATGATAATTCTTTTTAAAGAAGGGATGGGTTGGC
>NZ_JAAHGT010000381.1 GCF_010672385.1 Okeania sp. SIO2F4 | reverse complement strand
ATATTTATTAGCGGAATCTTTGATTACTGTTACTGATGATGGAGGAGAAGGTAACTCCCTCGACCAAACTATTTTTAGTTTTCCAATCTTAGCGTTGCTAGGAACTTTATGCTGACCAATCTTAAAGCCACCCTTTCTAAACCTAGCCGTCTGTTTTGATTTCCTACTTTTAAATTTAGGAGGTTTAACAGGCTTACCTTTTCTCTGGCCTTTTGTTGACTTAAAAAAGTTTTGATAAGCTTGGTTTAAATCATTCAAAGATTGCACTCCGTGGTATATTAGAAACTACCGATAGCCACTCTCTATTTTCAGTCTTTTTCGCTTGAGTAATAAATATTTTTTGGAGTTCTGCATTACTTGGCTTTTTGTTACCTTTTTTGTATAACTCATTGCAATAATTCAGGCTATCATTCCAAACCACACGGACACAACCAAATAGCTTGGCTAATCGGTGTTTTTGTCCCGGTGTTGGATATATACGGTACTTAAATCTTGCTTTCATCTGAAATTTTCTTTTAGCCTGTATGTTATAATAGCATAGTTAAATTTGGTACGCAATATGTTAAGGCAGCAAAGACATAGTGTCTCAGACTTAAAAGTACACTTGGTATGTGTGACTAAATATAGAAAAAGTGTATTCACACTTTGAAGGATTGAAATTAATTAAGCACTAGTTTGAAGCTGTAGCTAAGAAGATGAACTTCAAAATATTAGAGTTTAATGGAGAAGCCGATCATATTCACGCAGCAATTGAATATCCACCCAAATTGTCTATATCTCAAATAGTTAATCACCTCAAGGGTGTCTCCAGTAGATTATATGGAGCAGCAGGATATAAAAAACCACACAAGACAGCGCTTTGGAGTCCTTCATATTTTGTGGCTTCTGTTGGAGGAGCGCCACTTGAAGTTCTTAAACAATATATTCAAAATCAAAAGTCCCCCTAGAAGGGGGAGGCTTGAGACCTGCTTTTTCGGTCATTATTTTTGTTACGAGAAGAGTAAAACCATCTTGCTCCTGTGCTAGGTATTGCTTGTTCCTATCTATAAGCACTACGTCATTTTGCTAGGACAATAAATTTTCCTTGTAAGAGAATAGGAAATAGGGAACAATGGTCGCCATGACGAATTTTCAGTATTAACTAATTCTTAGTAATAAAAAAGTAATGATGGAGAATAGTTTTGATATCCTTAACTATATTTAAAACTACCAACTAAATTAACTGGAGAGATAAATTAGATGAGCGATCACTTTCGAGAATTACTCAAAACTATTGGTAGTGGTACCCACACAGGGAAAAATTTAACTCGCCAAGAGGCAACAGCAGCAATGCGGATGATGTTGTTAGGGGAAGCAACACCTGCCCAAATAGGTGCTTTCTTTATTGCTCACCGAATTAAACGCCCTACTGGTGAGGAGTTGGCAGGAATGTTAGATACCTATAACGAATTAGGGCCAAAACTTAAAAGTCAACCATCTATGGGTAGAGTGACAGTCTTAGGTTGTCCTTATGATGGACGATCGCGTACTGCACCTGTCACCCCACTCACAGCTTTAATTTTGGCAACAGCAGGAGTGTTTGTTGTGATGCACGGTGGAGCGCGGATGCCAACCAAAGAAGGAGTACCTTTTATTGAGATATGGCAAGGGTTGGGGGTTGAATGGGGAAGATTATCACTGGTACAGGTGCAACAAGTGTTTGAGCATACTGGTTTAGGGTTTGTTTATCTACCAGAACATTTTCCCCAAGCAGATGTTTTAGTAGAATACCGTCGAGACATTGGTAAACGACCCCCTCTAGCAACGATGGAATTAATTTGGGTGCCGTTTGTCGGAGAAGTTCATCTAGCTGCGGGATATGTTCATCCTCCGACAGAAGGTATGTTTCGTGAAGCTTTGAAATTACAGGGATTGAAAAATTATACAACGGTGAAGGGGTTAGAGGGGAGTTGCGACTTGCCGCGCGATCGAACAGCTATTATTGGAGTGTCGGTGTCATCTGGGAAGAATGTCACTTTTGAACGTCTGTTGTTACATCCGAGTGACTATAATTGTGGAGGGAAAGAAGTTGCATTAGGTTCGACTGCTGAGTTAGTAGAGGAAATGCAGGGAGTTTTGCAGAGTAAGGGGAGTGAGTTAATGTCAGCAGCTATTTGGAATGGTGGTTTTTATTTATGGCGTTGTGGAATTTGTTCTGATATTAACGAAGGTTTGTCTAAGGCAGAAAGTTTATTAAGCAGTGGTGAAGTTAGGGAGAAGTTGAGGGAAATTAAGGCAAAAATTGGAGAAAAAATGTAGTAAAAAGTCAGGTAGGTTTGGCAGGGATAATTATACAACTAATCAGATAATTTAACGGTTATATTCCTTAACCTACCGAACATATTTCAATCTATTCAATTCAAATATAGAGATGCTATAACATAAGTGCTTTAGCACTATACTCGAAATATACCATGTGCATAATAGATTTTTATAGTTATAATTTGTGAGATTTTTATGATAGACTAATGTAACTAAATACAAATCATTCTATATGTTGAAGGAGAAAAATTATGACGGCAAAAGTTATTTCTATGTTTAATAACAAAGGTGGTGTTGGGAAAACAACCATTATTTGGAATTTAGCTGTTTCTATAGCATCTATGGGTCATAATACACTTCTAATTGATTTTGACCCTCAATGCAATCTATCAATTGCTACAATTGGGTATGAAGAATTTGCTGAATATCTTAAGGAATCAGAGAAGTTTCCTTATGGCCGAACAATAAGAGCCTATGCGCAGCCTTACATTTACCAAATGCAGATTAATAACATACATTTAACCCAACCTAAGCATAAACCAGACCAACAATTAGAAAAGCCAGGAAATTTAGACATAGTACCTGGTGATTTTTGGTTGAATAAATTTGCTGACATCCTAACAGTTGGAACAGATGTAGTAAGTGGAGCTGGATTATATCGATTTTTAGTTCCATTACTATTAGTAAATAGACTATCTGACACATTTAACAAGTCATATGAATATGTCTTAATCGATCTACCTCCATCTTTTAATACACTTGTTCGGTCTGCTTTATACTGCTCAGACTATTTTTTAGTTCCTTGTACTCCTGACCTATTTTCTGCATATTGTATTGGTTTAATTGGTGAGGTATTACCCAGTTTTGTTAAGGATTGGAAGCAAGGAAAAGAGAGATTTCTGGAATCTAATAAATTTGATGACCTTGTACGACACAAAGGAAAACCAAAGTTTGGTGGCTGGATTTTTAATGGTTTTGATACTAAGGGTGGAAAAAAATTGGGAGCTGACCAATATCAATACGACAAGATATTAAAGATAATTGAAACAAGACTAATACCAGACCTTAAAAAAATATCTGATTATAATTGTGTTCCTGAGTTTATTAAAAATTTGGAACCAGTAGCCAATATCGAAGATTTAAATGTTATGGCTCCTGACAGTATAGGTCAAAACGTTCCAATTAAATATTTATCAACAAAAAAACCAACTAGAGGTGCAATAAGTTCTACTTCATGGAATCGAGGTCAGACTAGATTAATGGAGGATATGGACAAAGAATATGACAAATTAGGAAAGCATATAATTGATAATTTCACTTAGTAAATATAGTATTGGTAAAAAGCAATAAAAATTAAATATATTCTTTCGGAGTAAATATGAGTAATCCCCATATAGAAACTAAATTTGCCATCTGCATTCACAATAAAAACTATCCAACCTCATTAGAAATTCGCAAAATTTATCAAGTCATACCCGACACTACTTCCAGCAAATATCAAATGATTCGAGTCATCGACGAATCAAACAAAGATTACCTCTACCCAAGCAATTATTTTATCCCCATTGAATTACCAAAAGCAGCAGAAATTACCTTTTCCATGACAACTTAAAACCATGCAAACTCAACAACAAAAAAAATACACTCCCACCGAATACCTAAATCTTGAAACTAACTCACAACAACGACACGAATACATCAATGGTGAAATTATTCCCATGACTGGTGGAACTCCAAATCATAATCAAATTGCTCTTAATTTTAGCGCAGCTTTAAACTTTTCCCTCAAACGTAAACCTTATCGAGTCTTTGTTGCAGACCAACGACTTTGGATTCAGAAAAAACGCATCTATACTTATCCTGATGTAATGGTAAATCCAGGAAATTTGGAACTACAACAAGGAAGAAAAGACACCATTACTAACCCTCTAATAATTGTCGAAGTTTTGTCAAATTCTACTAGAAATTATGACAAAGATAAAAAATTTGCAGCTTATCGAACTATTCCTATATTTCAAGAATATCTACTCATAGACCAATACACTATCCAAGTCGAACAATATTACAAAACTTCTCAAAAACAGTGGATTTTTTCAGAATATAATGAACTCGAAGAAACTATCTCTCTCAACTCAATTGATTTTCAAATAACCCTGGCAGACATTTACGATAAAGTCGAATTTGAAACAACAGAAAACAGCGATAATTAGAAATCTTGAAATTTAGATCAAATTTAAAAAATGTCGTTAGAGTATTAATCTATAAATTACCGAAAAATAAAGGTTTAAAGCCTCTCCTTTAAAGGAGAAAAAAGAAAAAAATTTCTTTTTTAACCAATCTAATCTGTTTTAAGAAGAGGTAATTATTAATTATTAATTGTTAATTATTAATTATTGAACACCAGCATAGAAAACTACTGTAGCAATATTTTATGAAATTGGTATTATTTCTGTTGGGTTTCGTTCCTCAACCCAACCTACTGTAAATACTAAAAATCCTACTTACAAGAAGATCAGGATACTCTCAATAGTCAAAAATTAAATCTTGATAAACAACAAGTATCACTAATTCCTAACTTCTATACTATTAAAATAGTAAAAAATTTCAACTTAAATTCAAAAAGGAGTCCCGCGCTGTAATATCTGATTCAGCGTCGGGAGGAATTTTTGAGAACAAATAAAAATCTGTTTCACTATTGATTTTATTCACAATTTGAAGTATCGTATAATAATGAAACAGATAACGACTATATCCTGCAAATTGAAGGTTTCCCCAGAAGTAGCAAAAGAAATGAATGCTACCATGGAAATATTTGCTAATGCTTGTCAGTATGTTCATAACAATAGCGATCAGAAACTGACAAATAATGTGGCAATGCAATCTTTAATGTACGATACAGTTAGAGAAAAGTTTCAGTTATCAGCACAAACTACAATTCACGCCATTAGACGAGTATGTTCTAATCGCAAAACTTCTATAACTAATCATATTAAAAAAGAATTAACTTTTGCACCAACATCAGTTGATTACGACAGTAGAACATTTAGTTTAGATACAAAGAAATGGATTGTGAGTTTAAAGCTTTTGAGTAAGCGCACAAAGTTTGAGTTATTAATAGGTAATTATCAACGTGGAATATTAAAAGGTAGTAAGGCTACTTCAGCAGTCTTAACTAAAAGAAATGATGGAACTTACTATATAAATATTCATGTTAATCATATTGTTCCTGAGCCAAAGTCAACAAATAAAATAATAGGAATTGATTTAGGCAGGACAGATATAGCCTCAACATCTGAAGGTGAATCATGGTCAGGTAAAAATATAACTTCTAAGAGAAATCATTATTCTCTGCTAGGAGAGCAGTTCTACAAAGAAAAGCATCTAAAGGCACTCGTAGTAGTCGGAGAAGATGTCGGCAACTACAGCAACGGTTACCAGGTAAAGAACGACGCTTTCAGAAACAGGTTAATCACGAAATAACAACTTATTTAGTCAAAAAAGCAGCGACTAATAAGAATTCAATTGCCATAGAAGATTTAGCTAATATTAGAAAAAGAACTAATCAGCAACCAAGAAGTAGGAAAGAAAGAAGATTATCTAATAGTTGGGCTTTTTATCAGTTCAGAATGTTTCTTGCTTATAAATGTGTGTTACATGGCGTGAAATTAATATTAGTTAATCCAGCATATACAAGCCTTACTTGCCACAAATGTTTGCATATAAGTCCGACAAAAGAAACTACATATAGAAAGGGTAAAAACTACCACTGCTTGAATTGTGGGTGGAAAGGCGATGCTGATTATAATGGTGCCAAAAATATAGCTGCTTTGGGGTTGAGTGTAAACCAGCCTAGAGGTTCAGAATTTCTGTCTTGTGCAGTAGTTCTAGGGCTACCAAAAGCCCGCGCTGTAAAGAATTTCAGCGCCGGGTAGTTTACTATATCTAAAAACAATGGCAGGTCCTACTCCTAACGGATTTTATGAATTAACTTTAGATTCTGATAATTTTCAGCTAACTCCTCAATTACTAGAAAATTTGCCAGGAGGTTTACTTGGTTTAAGTGGCAATGACTCAATTATTGGAGCTGAAGATGCAGAAATTATTAATGGTAATCGAGACAACGATACAATTATTGGAAATCAAGGTAATGACACAATATTCGGAGGTAAAAACTCAGACTCTATTTTCGGTGGAGATGGGGATGATTTTCTCAGTGGAAATTTAGGCAATGATGAAATTTTTGGTGATGCTGGAAACGATATATTGAGAGGTGGAAAAGAAGATGATTTGCTCAATGGTGGAGATGGTGATGATAGTTTGTATGGAGATTTAGGAATAGATACTTTGACAGGAGGAAACGGTGCAGATGTCTTTTTCCTTTCCCAAGAAGCAGACGTAATTACTGACTTTTCAACGGGCGATAGCCTAGATTTACCATCAGGTTTAACAGCTAATGATTTAACATTTGCAACTACTACTCCAGGAGGCAATGATACCGTAATTCAAATTAACAATTCAGGAGAAATTATTGGTTTATTATTAGCTACATCGCCAGCAGCAATCAACCAAAACACTTTATCTTTTATAGATATATCCGGTAATGTAAACTTTAACAGTAGCTTCATAGAAACCGAACCATTATCATCAGAAAATATCCGCATTTCTCTAGACTTATTACCACAACCTTTTGCCAGTGATAGTGCTTCTAATCCTGCCGATATTATTCCAGTTCCCGATAATCCAACTTTCCAAGTTCCTGATGGATTTACAGTTAATGTATTTGCCGAAAATTTAGAAAGACCTCGTTGGTTAACAGTCACTCCGACCGGAGATGTATTAGTAACAGAAACACCACTAAATCAAATCCATTTATTGCGCGATACAGACGGCGACGGAACAGCAGATTTTTCTCAGATTTTTGCCTCAGAAACAAATGGATTAAATCAACCCTTTGGTATGGCTTTTACTGAAGATTTTTTCTATGTTGGAAACACAGACTCAATAGTTAGATACCCCTACAATATTGGAGATATACAAATTAACGGCACTGGCGAAAAAATTGCCGATTTACCAACAGGAGGTCATTGGACTCGGAACTTAGCAATTTCTGAAAACGATCGACTTTTTGTTTCTATTGGTTCCCTCTCCAATGTATCTGTCGAACCATTACCTAGAGCATCAGTTCAAGTAATGAATTTGGATGGTTCTGATCGACAAACTTTTGCTTCAGGTTTAAGAAATCCAGTAGGTTTAGACTTTCACCCAATTACAGGTCAACTTTATACTACTGTTAATGAACGGGATGGATTAGGAGATAACTTAGTTCCTGACTATTTAACAGGATTAGAAACAGGTGAATTTTATGGTTGGCCTTATGCTTATTTATCACCTAATTTGGAAGACCCCAGAAGAGTAGGAGAAAATCCTAATTTAGTAGCTAAAACTGAAACTCCAGATGTTTTATTTCAATCCCATTCTGCACCTTTAGGACTCCAATTTTATGATGAAGAAACTTTCCCAGAAGAATATCAAAATGGAGCATTTGTTGCATTTCGAGGAAGTTGGAATCGTCAGGAACCTACAGGTTATAAATTAGTATTTGTACCCTTTGATGAAAGTGGAAATCCTACAGGAGAATATCAAGACTTTTTAACAGGATTTTTGGATATTTCAGAGGAAACAACTTGGGGTCGTCCGACAGGTTTACAGGTATTGCCAGATGGAAGTCTATTATTTACAGAAGAAGTGAATAATCGGATTTATCGTATTCAATATTCAGCGCAAAATCCTAACTTTTTGGCAACTCAAGCTTAAAAATTTGCACTTTTTTTCACTCCTTAAAGGCTAAAACTTTTATTTTTCAATGCTTTCTAATTTGATCGCCAAACTCTATTTAAAACATCTGGAGAAAAAAATGAAAAATGAAGAGGTAGCAGTTCACAAAAAAACCTAAAAAATGGCGGGAGGAAGTTAGCCTGGGTGATTTATCCCCTGGTTGAATAACGACGCGCGGGTTTTAACCCGGTGTTACTTTCCGGTTTGGTTTTCAATGTACTTCCTAACAGTCTCCGTTGAAGCATTTCCTGTTGTAGCACAGAAAAAGCTAGGGGTTCAAAGTGTCGGCAATTTTAGCGTGTCTTGGAAATTCTTTTCTCAAATGATGAGAAGCTCTACCTTTGACTCGTTTGATAATGACAGAGGGTGCAAAAGTTGGGTCAACTTCTAAAAATAAATGTACATGGTCTGGCATTATTTCTAATGCTATTAGTCTCCAATCATGCGAGCGTACATAACTCAAAAATAATCTGTTGCAACCGTTGT
>NZ_JAAHGT010000380.1 GCF_010672385.1 Okeania sp. SIO2F4 | reverse complement strand
TGAGACGAAATCCAGTTATCAATGCATATACTTTTTTTAATCTTCTCTAATCCTGTTGCCTTACCTTCATAATAGAGCTTCTTGTCTAAACTAGATTTACCATCATATTTTCGTGATTTAAGGCACACAACAAAGAAAGTCTATTTATTTATTTATTTATTAAATTTTATTACTAATTCCGGTTAATGCTGAGTTACCTAGTATTACTTCATAGATTGTATAATTAGAAGTAATATTTTTATGTTAAAGGGAATTTATACTCTGGCTAATGATGTTGTATACGATCAGCTTGTGGCTTTACTAAATAGTATTGAAGCTAATGTTAGTTCCGATATTCCTATTTGTGTAATTCCTTATGATGACCGACTTGAAAAAGTTCAACAAGAAATTAATTCTAGATCAAATGTAATCTTATTTGATGATTCTCAATCAATTCAACGTTGGGAAGATTTTGCTTATGAAGTATGGTCTGCTCATCCAATAGCAAATAAAAAAGTATCTCGTTCTCAATGGTATAAAGGTCATTTGCAAAGAAAATTTGTTGCTTTTGATGGTGAATTTGAACAGTTTGTTTTTTATGAAGCAGATCAGTTAGCAATGAAACCTGTTAATGATATGTGGGAAAAACTACAAAAATATGACTTTGTTTTTGACGATTGGGAACATAAAAAACCAACACCTGTAGCAGCTTTAAATATACCTCTTATTGAATCTTCTACTTCATATAAAGAAGATGATATTAGAAAAAAAATTCATGATGCTAGTTTTTGGGGTTCTAAAAGAGGATTATTCAACCCAGAAGAATTAATGAATTTGAAGGCAAAATTAATTAATGAAAATGAAATTGAATGGATTAATGGGTATGGGTTTTGGGATGATGTATTTTTATTAAATTATTTAACGTTCAGGTGCGATCGCCCCATTTATAACTTTACCTTAAGCGAAAATGGACAAGATAGAACAGGTAACTGTGCTGATGCCGATCCCTTTGTAAATGTTGATAATGTACTTTATAATCAACAAGGTTTAAAACCGATTCACAGAATTCATTATATGAATTATTCATCTAAAGATTTTGCACGTCTATGTCAAGGTTATGATGCTGAGATTAGATATAAAGATGAATTTTTATATTATCGATTTTGGAAAAATTCTGAACAAAGACCTAAAGAACTAAGAGCGCAGGGTTGGCTAGAAAAAATCAGCAAAAAAGTGAAAAATATTACTAGTAAAACCAAAGTTAGCTTTTATAGAAAATATCAGAAATAAAGATTAAATAAAATGGATAGCAAGAAAATCAAAAACAAATTCCCCAAAAAAATTAGAGATAAATATAGATATAGCTATAAAAAAAGCATCCAAGAAATTAAAACGATAATCGGCAAAATTCAAAGACAGTTTAGCCGTCCTCCATTTCCCAAACAAGAAGGAGTCATTAACTTAAATTTAGGTTGTGGTAATATAAACCATACTAAATTTATTAATATTGATTTGTTAAATGCACCTCATATTCATTATATACGAGAGATTGGTAACTTGAGATGTTTTCACGATCAAAGTGTTGATTTAATTTATGCTTCTCATTGTTTAGAACATTTTCCTCATAGCAAAGTTCCTAAAATACTTAATGAATGGTTTAGAGTATTAAAGGATGATGGTATTTTAAGAATATCAGTTCCTGATTTCGACTTACTTTTGAAAATTTATGAGGCAAATGATAATAATATTAATACAATCAAATTAATGTTAATGGGTGAGCAAAACTATCAATATAACTTTCATTTCACTGTTTTTAATAGGAAAAGTTTAGAGTCATTACTTCACAATTCTGGATTTAAAATAGTAAAAGAATGGCAACCAGGTACAGATGAACTTACTACTTTTAATGATACTTCAATTCTGAAGCTAAAGATTAAAGGCAAAGATTATCCGATTAGTTTAAATCTAGAAGCTGCCAAGTAATGGAGACTTGAAAATTAATTTAATTTCATCTTAAGAAGTAGGTAGTGACGAAAAAAAATCACTATATTAAGATTTGTCAACTGACTCCTATATCTTCCAAACAGTTGAGTTGAATGGGATATTTACATTTTGTTAAATAGCGAAAAGTTTTAACGCCTACCTACTTAGTAAAAACTTTGTTAATTTATTAATTTAGCTTCAAAAATCTCAAATTATTTTTACATTTAAGAGCAAAGATAAATAAATAAGATGTAATTAACCAATACATTCTTGCATAAAACTTATGAAAAAAATTCAAACTATCCCAATATTTTGAAAAAACCAATTGATATTCTTTCGCAAAAGTCTGCCAACCTTGACCAGATTTTGATTCAGGATGTATGCGATAATAAGCAAAATTCATTGGTATAGAATAAAACTTGTAATTATGAGATAACATCATCCTTAACCAATATTCATAATCCAGAGATTTGTCAAGATTTTCATCCAAAAAACCAGTTTTTTCTAATACTTGTTTATGCCAAAAAATGGCAGGCTGTGGTGGCATAACTATAGGTAAACCCATCTTACCAGAATAGTTATGAAACAAGAGATTATAAGGGGAAAATACAGGAGATAAACCGTGATAATTTTCTATGTTACTCAGAAAAGCTTTACCAACAATAACAAAACGTTTTTTCTCAGGATTAATTTCTTGAGCTACTTTAGCAAAAGCTTCCTGAAAATAATAATCATCTGAGTTTATCCAAGCTACAATATCGCCAGTAACCTGCTTAAAACCCTTATTAATTCCATTGCTTTGTCCTTGATCTTTTTCACTTACCCAATAAGATAACCAAGGGGAATATTTTTCAATTATTTCAACCGAATTATCCGTGCTTCCACCATCTATAATTATATATTCAAGATGAGGATAACCTTGAAGTAAAACAGAACGAATAGTCTCCTCAAGATATTTACCCTGATTATAGGAAGGAGTAACAATACTAATTTTAGGCCAATCATTACCATCAGGCATTTTATCACTTAATTTTGGAGTCGTCTCAGTCCAAGGCCAACCTTGTTTATCTTCTGGGGGTTGAGGTAGTTCTTCTAAACTAGGATTTTGAATCATAACTATATCCTTAATATTTGTAGTAAGCAGGTACACAAAATTAATTACACAGATATTGAACTGAAAACCCTATAAAATTGTGCTCGTATTTGTAAATAATTGTGTTCAGGTGCTTAACAAGAAGTCAATTTTTGTTAATTAAATTTATGTGCTTGCATCTGATATAAAATTTCCTGGCTTTGGAAGATAGCGATCCAATAATAAATCCAAATAACCAACTAAACTACTAAGTGGTTTTAATCCTAATAAAGTCATTTTACCAATTATCAACACCCCAGCTTTAGTCTTACGATTTAGGATCTAACCCAAGATTGTTGAATAAAATATTTTTATGTTTTTTTCCAACGGATGATGTCTATTAGTGGTTTTGATTGCACTTGATATATTTCCTTTTTTTTGATTCCACCAATTGCTTGCTTCCGACTCTCAAATAACTCTAAAATTCCATTAATAACCGTCTTAACTAAATTTTGATTACAGCCATCAATAAACTCTTCCGCATAAATATTATTTTGAAAAAAATCATTAATTCTTTGTCTTTGTTTTTTGACTTCATCAAATCCTATATATTTCACCATAAATGTACTCAATGGAGAATTTCTCATATCATAAACTGCATTTTGACTAAGCCCATCTTTCAACAAAGTTAATACTTCACATTCTCAAGTATTTTTACATTGATAAGGATTATGAATATCTGGTAAAAATTTCTCCAAATGAGCCGGAATATGTCCTTGACTAGGCAACTCTCTCACCATTGTTGAAAGAGGTATATTCAACCCCAAGCGCATAGATAATGCTTCAATAAAAGCTAAAGTAAAAATTTTACTTCCTAGATAAATTTTAGCAACTTCAATATTCTTTTTTGCCTGATTAACCCAGCTTTGATAAGTTTTATCGTCTGGTTCTCCATCAAATTGACTGAAAATAAAATTGGGATTCAAATAATTAATAAATCCTTCTGTTTTTTCTAAAGCAATTCGATATTCACAAACTGTATAAGAGTTTCCATTAGCAAGATTGTGGTTAGTTTATGGCAATAAATTCCAGGTATTATCTAGAAAAATTGAACTAGGAGAAGCAAACCCACTTACATCTCGATTAGATAATCTAACAGATTTTTTTACTGTTTCATAAATTTCCCCATAACTAAGATTAATATTTAACTTAGTATTAGTTTCTTTGAGTTTTTGATAGAGACGTTCAGTAGCATTTAAACCATCTTTAGAAATAGGTTGAAATGGAATAGTAGCTTCAATACAAGCAATAATTTCAAACAAATGTTTAGGTGTCAGAAATGTTTCCATTACTTTAGCGGCAACCACAGCACTCATAAACTCATTTTGCCCACCAAAAGGTCATTTCAGTTATCAGTTAGCCTCCTCCGGAGGAACTGCGTTAACAGTTAGCCTCTTGCAGAGGAACTGCGTTAACAGTTATCAGTAACCTCTGGCGCTCACCATCAGGATTGAAATAATGAACTTTTATCTTTTCATCCCCTATCCAAGGGGAGGCACATACCCTCTTTTTTTGGTAACAAAACCTGACCAGCAAGAAAACCAAAAATAGATGTTACCATCTCAAAAGTCAGATCCTTAGGCAATTCATTTTTTTCCCTAATTTTTAACTTTCCCTGTCTCTCTTGAATATAAGGAGCAATATAATAACTGAGATTAAAATTAACACTATGATCTACTTGTACATAAACTAAATCATGAAATAAAGCCGCTAATACTTCAATCGAATCTTGTGAATTTCCTACCTCAAAAATATGATTTGGAGTATGAAAATAACGCCATAGCCCTGTCATTGGTTGCACAATTAACTCAGCAATTTCAACAAGTTTCTCTGGTTTAACTTCTACCTGTAGTTGCTTAATTGCCCAGTTGAGTTTTTCTAAGCATTGTTCATGCTCATGTTCAAAATTCATTGCTTCTTGACTACTTGTTTGGTTAATTAATTATTGACTTTTAACTAACAATCAGTTAAATTATCATTCATAGACATTAACATGGCATTCTCTTGTCTAAAATTTGATTTCCATCAAAGTTTTCCAAGCAAATTGTGGTAGAGCCAACATTCGTCGCCAACGCCAAGGCTCCTGATAAAGTCGATACAACCACTCCAAAGAATTGTCACAAAACCAAGCAGGTGCCCTTTCCTTCACACCAGCCCATATATCCAAACTACCACCAATACCAATCCAGATTGCTCGAGGACAAATATGTTTATGTTCTGCAATCCACAACTCTTGACGAGGCACTCCTAAACCCACAAATATTAATCTTGGCTGTAATTGTGCCAAAGTCTGTAATAGTTCCTTCTCCTCTGCTGGAGATAAATAACCATGCTGACAAGCGATACGGCTGCCACCCTCCGTAAACCCTAACTCTGGGACTTTTTCTTGCCAAATCTCAGCAGCTTTCATAGCGACCCCTGGTTTTCCTCCATAGAAAAATACTAAATTCTGTGGATTCTGTTTCGGTACTTGGCACAAAAGACTTTCTGCTAATTCAATACCAGGACAACGCCGTACAGATTTACCCTTAAGCCTTAAGTATAAAACCACACCAGCTCCATCAGGAACTACCAATTCAGCCTGACGAATTATCTGAGCCAAGACATGATTTTTCTCACCCTGCATTACCATTTCTGCATTCAGCGTCACTACATGAGTTCCTACTCCCGCCTCTAATCGAGAAAGTAGGTAAGCAGAGTAGTCATCTAGACAATGTACTGGTAAACCTAGCACCAGATTTTCTGCAATTGGACTAAGTGTAGGCTCAGATTTTTTTTCCCTCATAAGTATTATATTTTATTGATTTTCGTTTTTGACAATCTTTAATACTTACTGAGCTAGATTACCTGATTCCGCTATTTCCGGCTACTACTTAACTAATTTCTTTCATCCTGATTAGCTGCTGCACATTTAAACTGTGATTGGTAGTGGACTGATACATATTCAATGGTGTCCTGCGAGAGATTATTAAATGCCACCCGCAGTCTAAATTTTAGGTATCACAAGTCTTATAACTACCAGCGATGGAGAAAAAGTTGCCAACCCAAAGAATCTTCCAAGGTTACATAAAAAATTAAGGTTAGCCCAGAAATCTTTAGACAGAAAACCCGATAAAAAGTCTAATAATTATCACAAAGCGCGACTCAAAGTCGCTAGGATACACGCAAAAATCAAAGATTCAAGACTTGACTATACTCATCAACTGACATACGTCGCCAATCCGACGGCTCCCCTACAACTAATTAGAGAAAACCAAACGATAGTAGTTGAGGATTTGGCAGTTAACAACATGGTTAAAAAGCGGTGCGACCCCGCGACGACGCTAGTCGCAAGCGGTCAGACCCCGCGACGACGCCAGCTCGCTTGCGGAATGCTGACCAAGAGAGGGAACGCGCACCAAGAGATCACAAAGCACGCTAGAGCTATTAGTTATGCTAACTGGTCCGAATTAGTTAGGCAATTAGAATACAAAGCAGAATGGTATGGAAGGGAGTTAATCAAGATTGACCGATACTTTCCTAGTTCGCGCGCGTTGCTCTAATTGTGGTCATGTAGTAGAAAAATTACCTCTCAATATTAGAGAGTGGGAATGTCCTGAATGTGGTAGCCACCATGATAGAGACATAAACGCTGCAATTAACATTTTGCGGATGGGAACCCGCGGGGTGCGTAAGACGCAAGCGGTCAGACCCCGCGCCGCCGACAGCTCGCTTGCGGAACGCGCATTCCTGTGAGGGAATGCTGACCAAGAGAGGGAACGCCCACGCTCGAAGGCTGCGGGACTCGCAGTGTCAGCGCCAGTCGCTCATGGGGGAAACCCCCTTTGGCGGCGCTGGCAAGTCTTTAGGAGCGCGCCTTTAGACCCGTTGGCGAAGCCTGTGCGAAGCACATAGAGAGTAAATCTCGCTTATGCTGGTGCATTGTTAGCGCAGCTCCTCTGCGCATAGGCAGCAGAAAGCCCCTACCAGCAATGGTAGGGAATCCCGCGCTGTCTCGCGTATAGCAGCGTCGGGAGGATGTCAACCCTTTGTCTCAGTAATCTGCACGAAAGCGCTATAGAACCAATTTGGTCTTTCCCAATATTAAATTTTGGCGTTGCATAATCTATAGCAATCCTCTGCACAGTTGTAATATTTTCGTGGTAGGGGCGTTTTATGTTGCGGAGCAAAACGGCTGTTCGCCCGTACAGGATTCAGGATTAGTAGGGGAGAATGGCCATTTACCCCTACAGGAGTCATAATTTGCTCATGTTTTCAGTTTAAATTAACTATTATAAAAATTGTTACAACCAATAGGTGGATTGCTATACCTGCATTTCTCACAAACTTTACGATTCTAGTCGCTAAAAACCTTGTATAGCAAGCATTTAACCCTGCTTAAAAGAGATAAAAAAAACAAAACACTGTTGAAAACCTTATTCTGTATGACTTTGAGTAGATAAGGATTTTGATAAGTCAAACTTATTTTGTGAGAAATCCGGGTATAGATATGAACTACTCCCTACCCCCAAAGATTGAAAATCATACCCGCGCTTCAGCAACCCCTAAATTTTTATAGAAGTCAGGTAGAGGAAATAGGGGCAAAAGGTTGAAAAATACTCCCCATCTCCGCCCTATTTTTTTAAATAGCTCTCAAATAGTTTCTATGGGAATTAGCCGATCGCCTAAAAGCATTTTTCTGTTATTTGTTCCTTGTTTCCCAATCTAGATTTTCCAATTTTAGGAACTTCATCTATAATCAATCGAGCAGAATCAACTACAAGCATCTTGTTGTATTCTGACGACTAACACTTTTATAAAAATTAGTATTTTATGAATCTGACAGCAGGAGTTGTCCTTCAAAAAGGAAAATATACTATCGATCGTATTTTAGGCCAAGGATGCTTTGGTATAACTTACCGAGCCATTCATCATCATTTTAACCAAATTGTTGTACTGAAAACTCTCAATGAAAGTCTACGCCAGCATCAAGATTTTCCTAAATTTCAACATCAATTTATAACTGAGGCTCATCTCCTGGCTAACTCTGGACATCCCAACATTGTCAAAGTATGGGACTTTTTTGAGGAAGATGAGCTTTTCTTCATAGTAATGGACTATATACCGGGTCAAAATTTGGCTGAGTTAATACAGTCTGGTCATAATCTCCATCCCAACCAAGCTACTCATTATATGCACCAAATTGCCTCAGCTCTTTCAGTAGTTCACAAAAATGGTTTTTTACATCGGGATATACAACCCAAGAATATTATTAGGCGAGCTGGAACTAATACTGTTGTACTAACTGATTTTGGTATTGCCTGTGATTTAACTCCTGGAATTAGGCAAACTCATACTAATTTATTTTCTGTGGGATATTCACCACCAGAACAGTGTAATCCACAACAAAAGTTAAGTCCGACAACAGACATTTATGCTTTAACAGCTACATTATACTATTTACTTACTGGTAAGACTCCTACTCCTGGAGCTTTAAGGCTCTCTCAAGCTGTTCCTCAAACACTTAATTTTCTGCAAAAGAGTTAAAAGATTTTCAACCA
>NZ_JAAHGT010000038.1 GCF_010672385.1 Okeania sp. SIO2F4 | reverse complement strand
TTAATAATTAATAATTAATAATTAATAATTTACCTCTCCTTGAAAACGGATAGGATTGACTCAAAAGAAAATTTTTATTTATTATCCCCTTAAAAGGGGAGGCTTTAAACCACATTTTTTTGGTAAAAGAGATTCCTAGCAAACATTTATCACGCCTGGTATTATCTAAAAATTGCTAGTTGTCATTGAAACTATAGGAAGCAATCTCAGAGGTGGCACGAGATTGCTTACCAATGGATAATTGATAATTGATAATTAATCTATCCGGTTTAAAACCTCTCCTAATAATTGATAATTATGCTCAAAAATAATTATCCATTATCCATTGTTAATTATCAATTAACTGTTAACTGACTTCTTCAACCTTCAATGCGATCGCGCACTTGACCTTTTTGTGCATTCTTCTCTAGAAACTCTATTATTTTCCCAGAAACATCTACTTCTGTAGCAGTTTCTATTCCTTCTAAACCAGGGGAAGAATTCACTTCCATGACTACTGGGCCATGATTAGAGCGTAATAAATCTACTCCCGCAACTCTTAACCCCATTGCTTTAGCTGAACGGGTAGCAGTTGAGCGTTCTTCTGGACTCAATTTAATTTTTTCTGCTTTACCACCTCGATGCAAATTTGAGCGAAATTCTCCCTCAGCTCCCTGTCTTTTCATAGCTGCTATTACTCTATCTCCTACTACAAAACATCGCAGGTCTGCACCACCTGCTTCTTTAATAAATTCCTGTACCAAAATATTAGCATCCAAGCCACGAAAAGCTTCAATAACTGATTTTGCTGCTTGATAAGTTTCAGCTAAAACTACTCCTATTCCTTGAGTTCCTTCTAATAATTTAATCACCAAAGGAGCGCCACCAACAGTATTAATTAAACCATCAATATCTTTAGTTGAATGAGCAAAACCAGTCACAGGTAATCCTATTCCTTCTCTAGCTAATAATTGTAAACAACGTAATTTATCGCGAGACCGAGAAATAGCTTGAGAAGGATTTGCCGTAAAAACTCCCATCATTTCAAACTGTCTAACTACAGCCGTGCCATAAAATGTTTTAGAAGCACCGATGCGAGGAATAATAGCATCAAATCCTTCTAAAGGTTCACCCATATAAATAACTTGAGGCTTCATAGAAGTAATATTCATATAACAGCGCAGGTAATCAATAACCTGAACTTCGTGACCACGTTCAACTCCTGCTTCTACTAACTTTCTAGTAGAATAAAGAGTTGGTTCAGTAGATAAAATAGCGATTTTCATTTTGTTGTTTTCTGCCATTTTTTTTGACCTTATTCTTGACTAATTTTCGGGTTTTTATCTAAATAGGATTTACCAGGGTTAATTAAGAAATTCTTCCGCACAGCTTGTCGCCCCAACAACATTCTAAATCCCATTAATTCCCGATTAGTTAATGTTAGCTCAATTTGCCATTTTTTGTTCATTAAATTAACTTCAGTTAAAATGACAGGACGTAATTCTGCTTCCCCACTAGAACTACGAACATTTCGTTCATCTATTAATTCTGCTTCAGCAGTTACTATGAGATTGGTATCTTTTTGTTGGGGATGAACTTTAAATTTCACCATCGCTTTACCGTCAATTTCAAAAGTCTTAATATCAAAAGCGTGTAAAGCAGAAGAGCGGGCACCAGTATCAATTTTTGCCTTAATTTTACTAATGCAAATTTCAGGTAAAACTATCCATTCTCGCCAGCCAATAATTGGTAATTCTTGATGTTTCATTTTTAGTTTGAGGGAGTAGGGAATAGGGAGTAGGGAGTAGGGAAGATAGGGATTCATTAATTGATAATTGATAATGGCGAACTTGATAATTACCTCTGGTTAAAACCCCTCGGGAATTGAATATTGGGAAATATCATTTCTTCTCTCTTGGGAGATTGGATATGGCGAACTTCGAAGCGGCTCTGCAAGAGCGGGAGATCTCGCCATCCCATCCTAACGGACTGCTCCGCTTGCCGACCGCTTTTTTCCCCTATCCAAGGGGAGGCTTCAAGGCGCGAATTAATTAATTATTAATAATTAATAATTCGGTAAGATAGGGAATAAGCAAAAAATATTTACCCTGTTAGTTGTACCACATTAATCACCGAATCTACTAGGACGTCTAGCTTGAAAATGTGGGTAAAGAGCGAGTCAATGAAGACCTCTCCCCTGACCCCTCTCCTGCTCCGAGAGGGGCGAAGTCTTCTCCCCCAACGCTCGTAGGGAAGGGGGTTGGGGTGTTAGGTTTTTTACCCACAAATTTAGCCTAGACAAGCTACTACTGTAAGTAAGAAGGTTGTAATTTTTCCCCCATTTCCAGCTTTTAACTTTTGACTTTTGACTTTTAAAATGGTGCGTTACGGGGAAATTTTACGTTTTGAGGTAAAACCACATTTACACGGTTGCGCCTAACGCACCCTACTGGACCGACACACCTTAAATGGTGCATTAGATGGGGAGGGTGGGAAGTGTGGGGAGTGTGGGGGGAGGTGGGGAGAAAAAGACATCTATATACAAAAATAAGAGTGCACAGTTTTAGCTGTGTCAGTCTACTACACACTATCTACACTACTCTAAGTTAAGAAGGAAGAAGAAATAATCTTTTAAAATAGCAAAAAATTACAGTCTATACTAATAAATAGAGTTATAATTTTTCCCTATTCCCTATTCCTTCTATAAAAGGGGCGTTTAACAACAATAGCTGCATAAATTTTACCCCTAATTTCTACTTCTAATTTTTGACCAACCTTAGCTAAATTTTTAGGTACATAAGCTAAAGCGATCGCCTTCCCTAAAGTTGGAGACTTTGTACCGCTGGTAACTTCCCCCACCACCTTAGCATCACTCAAAACAGGATAACCATGACGAGCAATAGAGCGATCGAGCATTTCTAAACCCACCAAACGTTTTGAAACTCCTTCCGCTTTTTGTGTTTCCAACACCTGACGACCAATAAATTCTCCCTTTTTATCTAGATGAACTAACCAACTTAAACCCGCTTCTAGAGGAGTAGTCTCAGTATCAATATCTTGACCGTAAAGTGCCATGGCAGCTTCTAAACGCAGAGTATCTCTAGCTCCCAAGCCGCAGGGAGTAACCCCAGCACTTAACAAACCGCGCCATAACTCCACACCTACGGGGGGGTCAACCATAATTTCAAACCCATCTTCCCCAGTGTAACCAGTTCTAGCAATAAAACCAGGTTGCTCTAATACAGTAATATCTGAATGCCCAAAAAATCCAATTGATGCCAAATTTTCCTTGACAAATTGCTGCAAATATGATTCTGCTTCCGGACCTTGGACAGCCAATAACACTTTTTCCTCAGATATATCTTGAAATTTAACACCGCTATCTTCTAGATGACTTAATATCCATCCTTTATCATTAGCTTTAGTGGCAGCATTAACAATCATAAAACCCCGTGCTTCGTTGGTGAGGGAGTCATCACTTTGACGATAGAAAATAAAGTCATCAATAATACCTCCCTGGCGGTTTAATAAGACAGTATATTGCGCTTTACCAGGTTCTAAACTACTCAGGTCGGAAGGTACTAAATATTGGATTTTCTCAATTAGATCGTGGCCTTGAACAATAAACTTACCCATGTGGGAAATATCGAACATTCCAGCTTTTGTGCGTACTGCTTCATGTTCGGTACTAATGCTGGTGTATTGTACTGGCATTTCCCACCCAGAAAATTCTACCATTCTGCCCTTAAGTTCTGCTGCTAAGTCGTATAGAGGTGTCCGAGAAAGAGGTTGTGTATTAGATTCTGTTGACTTGGCCACTGGTATGTCCCTAATTTATCATAAACTTTATTGATTTTAGGACATTGTGGGTATTTACAGGAGTCAGGAGTTAGGAGTTAGGAGTTAGGAGTTAGGAGTCAGGAGTTAGGAGTCAGAAGTCAGGAGTCAGGAGGAAGTAGCGATCGCTCTGCTGTCTTATTACACCAATGCTACCGGATTTGATATTATACTTTTGGGGCTGGGTGGGGGGTCTGACCCTCAACTATAACGTTATAGTTTTGAGATTTTGGGGTGGAGGGTTGGGAGACCAGAGTTGAGAAACCAGGGTTGGGAGACCAAACCCCTAGGATGGTGAAACTATATCAAATCCCCTGAATTCGGTATAAAAAAATGTTCGGTGAACAGCGCCATTGCCAAATATGAAGCTTATATAGAAACCCTAAGTGTATCTTTGCTCAGGATTAAATTTTTGAGGCATGGTGCCCTGCTTGGGAAGAAAAAATCAAAGAAAAAGCACGAAAAAGATTAAAAATACTCCCCACACGGACCACACGGACCACACTCTCCACCCCCATCATGTATAAAAAAATAAATACCTTCAGGGGTTCTATAGAATCCGGTTATATGATATATGTTTATAATTCTATCCAAACGGACCAAACGGACCACACGGACCACACGGACCACACGGACCACCCCCAACTATATAATAAGTATTCAACCGGATTTCATATTATCTCCCCATCTCCCCATCTCCCCACACTATTTATCTAATTACACCAATGCTACCAGATTTGATATTATACTTTTAGGTTTAGGTGGGTGGTCTGACCCTCAACTGTAACGTTATAGTTTTGAGATTTTGGGATGGAGGGTTGGGAGACCAGAGTTGGGAAACCAAACCCCTAGGATGGTAAAATTACATCAAATCCGCTTGGCACTTTGATTCGTACAGAACGAATCAAAAAATCCTGCAGTGTCGCGCCATACAAACTTTTGGGAGTATCTCAAGTAACCGACTCAGCTAATTCTTGAATCTGTTTTAAATAATTAGCGCGATCGCGCTAATAGGGTGAGCATAATTAAGGTTCTTAAAAAGACCGGTTAGGCGGGTAAAATAATCACGGGCAGCTTGTTTATCTTTAAATTTGTACTGACTATTAACTAGCTCATAAAGCAGGCCAAAGGTTTCTTTTTGTCGTTCTAGGGGCGCACTAGCATCCACATCATCGAAAGCATCTTGCTGCAGGTAAACCATATCCACAAACAAAGCTTTCTGAGAAGTAATAAAGTCATCAAGGGTGACTCCTTCCTCTCCTGTCACCTGCATCATTTGCTCAATACTATTCCCCGTATGAAGCAGTTGAATCATTTCTTCAACCCGTTGTACCCAACCCGGTTCAACATTTTTCTCGAACCATGGGGCGAGTTGTTTGAGATAACGCGACCAAGAGATGAGAATGTCAACCGCTGGATAAAAACGCTTGTAAGCCCTTTGTGCACTTAATCCCAGAAAATCTTTAACCGTGCTTAAGGTAGACTGGGTAACGGGTTCCTCAAAGTTACCCCCAGCCGGAGAAACCGTCCCAATCATAGTCATACTACCAATAGTACCATCATTGGTGCGAATGATACCAGCTCGTTCATATACTCCCTTGATTGAGGAATCCAAATAATACCATGCATGAAAAAAGAATGTTACGAATACTTGGATGCGATCACTTTTGAAATATTGGATACTGACAGGCGATGTAGCTACCCTAGGCTGCGCCAACGCTATCTAAATATTGGCCATTGATCAAGCATTAACAATAAATTCCCATCCAGTTATTTGAGCTACTACTTTTTGGGTTAACTTATTTAAACTTTTAGTCAGAGCATTTTGTAACTCCTCTATGTTCTCAAAATTAATCCACTTAAAATCTTCTTTAATGTATTGCCATAACCTTTCGATTGGATTAACTTGGGGACTTAAAGCCGGTTGAAATAGTAAAATAACATTCTCAGCAATATTTAAGTTTAAAGCTTTATGTAGACCACCATTATCTAGTTGAATGATGTGAAATTCATGGGGAAACTTTTCTGCAAATAATTCTCAAAATTTCTCATGCGCAAACACTATTTAGATGAGTAAATTCCCAAAAAAAGCTCTCACCAGTTGATGGTTCTACTAAGCCATATAACCATCGATAATAAAACTGCCATTGCTCTTTTCCCACTGGCTTTACTCATGAACGATGTAATCTTTCGCCTTGAAATAGTTTTCGCTTCCATTACGACTTTCATCCTGACACCAATAGGGAATTTCTTGAACATCTTTCACAAAATATTGATTTTTTTCTAAAATAGATTGAATTAATTCTGGGAGTTTTTTTTAAAGTTATTTATGGCATTTTTTTCTTGTTTAATATTGACTGGACGTGGCACTTTAAGTTGGGCAATTAACATTGATAACGAGCTATTTTATATATAGTTCCATAACTTGCTTGAAGATCATCAACGCTCTTGAGCCATTTATGAATTTCACTATAACTATCAAAACCTTCTGGGTCTTTTCATTAATTGATAATTGATAATGGCGAACTTGATAATTACCTCGGGTTTTAACCGAGAGGATTGAATATAAGGAAATTCAAGAGCACTTTTTTCTCCACAGCGAGTGAGAGGCTTTATACCTTTATTTTTCGGTAATTCTCCTGTTAATTTATCTTTAACTGTTTCTGGAATTAATGATTGACGACCAGGACTTTTGCTAATTGTTAACTAGCTATCAGCTTGAGCGCATTTAGCTGGAGCACTAAAAATTCGAGGGTAACGCTCCCCCACAAGAGGAGCGAAAAAATTAGTGGTGCGCTTTGCGTGGGGGGGAAACAATCCCCCATTATACACCTTGAATAAGCTGACTGCTGTTAGCGTTAGCGAAGCTCCTCTGTAAGAGGCAGCTCCTCTGAAAGAGGCTAGCTGAGTGCTGAGTGCTACTTCAATAAATTTTCTAGTCCACCTTGACGATATTGACTTAACCACCTGGAAATTGTCACTCTGTGGCGGCCAGTCAAGGCAGCTAGATGGCCAACAGTTTCAGCCTGATTAGTAATAAGCAAATATAAAATTTCTACTCTTTCTCTGTGTTTGGCCGTTTTCTGGTCTCACAATAACTTTTTTAGGACTTCTTCTGACTCCGTAATATTAATTTTTAGTATTCCAGACATAGATTTTTAATATTATGCGATCGCTGCTAATCATTTGTAACATTCTTTTTTCACGCTTGGTATAACTCCACGCCTCCTGAATCCTGACTCCTGTGAAATCATACATTTATTCAGCAACGCCCATTTTTAATACACAACAGCTTATTTGACGATCCCTTCAAGAAGTGCACGAAAACGAGGCTGGAGATGTTCAATAATTACCTCGACAATGGCTGCATCGCTGAGGTCTAGCACCACTTGTCGATCGATTAACCGCAATTGTAATCCCCCTTTGTTATCCTTAACAATGCCGAAACTTATGCCCTCCCGCAGCAAATCTTGATTGATCAGGCGGATAAAATGGGTAAGTATCCCTTGCTCCAGTGCTTCGGGATTGCGACTAAGTTCTTCAAGACCTTGAACCTTGCGGGGTAACAGCACTTCCACTTTTTCAGCTTCAGCTACTGTATCCTTGAGGGAACCAACCACTTCCAGAATCAGCTTTTGCAGCAGTTCTGGTTTCTCGGTTTCGGCACCGATTAAGCGTTGCACTTCCCCCGTAAATCGTTGAGTTAATTGGCTTTTGAGTGTCAATACCGTATCGCGGAAAGCGACCTCTAAGGCTTGATTAGCTGCCCGTTCCAAATTTTCAGACTCTTCCCTAGCTTGCTTGATAATCTGAGCAGCTTGTTTCTCGGCTTCTTTGACAATCGAATCAGCTCGGTCTTGCACCTCTTGGACGATCTGTTTTGCTTGAGTCCGCCCGCTATTGACACCTTCATTGCGTAAGCGATCGATCAATGCCTCCACACCAGAAGCTACCTGAGCCGAATTGGATGTTTTGTTTTTAGTCACAATAGTAACCTCCTTATACCAATTTCATCAACTTAGGCTACGCTACTTATGTTATACTTTATCTGAAATAATTTCCTGAAATTACTGTAGTGTAAAAGTTTTACAGCCCAAAAAATCTTACTTTTAACTCTCTTGAGTGCGTCTTACATTCTGGAGGGGCTGTGTGCGGAAGTAATTCCGCACAGTAGGCGCCCCGTAGGAAACCTCGCCAATTAGCACTCGCTTTTGTACGAGTGAATGACCATTCACCCCTACGACTTTTGACTTCCGTGAAACGGTATTATACCAATTACCAAAAATAATGCTATACTTCGGTGAGACTTCAACACTCAAGTAGTTACCAAGATTTAAAGTCTATTTTTGACAATTATTAGTTAGTTAGTATAGATTATCACTACTTTTCCTCTCCCCCCACCGACCACACGGACCACACTTCCCCATCCAATCATATATAGCAAGATTTTTGAGAAATGGTATTACTGCGGTATTCCCTGACCTAATACCAGTGCAAACACAGCAAAGCCCTCCACAATGGCAGCGGGAGCTAAAGCTAGACCAAAGATTTCCGCTTTGTCTTTAGCTGCAGCGATCGCCGATGCACAGGCAAGACCTTGGTAAACAGCGGTCAAGAGGAAGCCTAAACCCGCTCCCAGTCCAATGCCAAATAGACCGCCAGCAGCTTCCGGTGCGATTGTAGGACGATTGAGGGCAAACATAACCACAATCCCATAAATGGACATGGAAGAGGGCAGAGCTGACAGTCCCACAAAGCGACCATAGCCACCCTTGAGTTGATCATGGCACCAATGGCTGCCTGTCCTGCGATGGTACAGCCGATGGCACTGCCGATCGCCCCTAAGCCAACGGTAGAGTATAACCCGAACCATCCCAATAGAATTACAAATTCATCCATTACTATGCTCCGATACTATTTTGCTGGCGTTGCACAATCAGGAATGATGAAGTCTGAAAGTAGATATTTTTAGATAATTCTTTTCTTCATATATGTACAATTTAAAATCTATTATCATTCTTTAATGTGCAACCCCATTTTGCTAACATTTATAGCAATTCCCACAGTATTTATGATCCCCCTAAATCCCCCTTAAAAAGGGGGACTTTGAAGACTCCCCCCTTTTTCAGAGGGGCGGGGGGGGGGATCTAAAACTGTACCTCATAGATTAAAGAACTGCTATATTAACAATGCACAGCAAGATTAACCTGCTGATATCAAATCCACTTAATTCGGTATAGAACCCATTTTGGCTCTCTTTAAAAATAGATAGATGGGGAGATGGGGAGATGGGGTGCATTGGAGTATTTTTCAATCTTTTTCCTGTATTGCCTCTATCCCACGGACGACTCCTGACTCAAAAATTTTTACCCGGGCAAAGATACCAAATGGGTTCTATAAAAAAATGCTCCATCTGAGCACCATTGCCAAATATGCTCGCTTATTTCCCCATCTCCCCACACTCCCCACACTCTTTATCTTTTTGTAAAGGCATGAAATGGGTATCCTTCCTCTGAAAGACCCCAGTTAAAAAACTCAATTTTGGCGACGATTACCACATAGACATTGAGATGATCCTCTCCCATTATCTGCCAGGGAAGTTCAATCTCCTGAATATGTTTGGCTTTCGTGTGGGGCACTTGGTAAAACCAAAGTCGGTAGCCACCCAACTCATCTAAGTCTGGCAAAGTGAAGTTGCCCCAAGGTTCCAGGTTTTTGAGTCGATTAGTGAGGAAAAGGCGTTTGTCCTCTGCCTCCCTCTGGTTCTGCTTATTAACCTGTACCTCTGCTAAGAACTGATCGAGATCGAACTTTGCCTCATCCCGCACTTGGTGCCTCCGTCGTGGGACATCCATAATATACTGTAGGGCTTTTTGAGCATCTTCATAGCGATCGCTTGACCCAAATTCTGTTTCTTTCGGTGGCGGTTGCAGAGGAATGAGGTGCATACAGCCTAATGTCTGCAAGCCTTCGAGTACCTTGGGCTTGTCAATTCCTAACCCAAAAACCGTCACTTTGTTTAAGGTAATAATACTCATCCTGCTTGCTCCTTCTTCCGTTTAGCTAACTTGGAGTTAACAACACCTGCTCGTTCCGCATCGGCTAAATAAATCTGAATTTTTTTTATATTAGCCTTGGTCTGAGGAATGAGAACTTTGTCAAACAGATTAAACCTTTGGGTAATTACTCGTTCTGCTTGATGGAGTAATTTGACTCGCTGCTGTCCCACCTGTAGTTTGATTTCCGCTTCTAGAGTGACTCGCAACAATTCTACCAAACGATCGACCCAAAATGGTTTGCCTAGAAGTGCATAATTATCTACCTCAATTTGAATTTGGTTAATTTTGGGTAGCCAGGTCCCCATGACATTTTCTTGTACAAGATCGACTCCCGTCACTTTCACTAGACCTTTGAGATTGATCGAATCATTAGAGAGCATAGGTAACTCCTTAGCGATCGCTGATTGTAATTCCTTTAGCTGCTGTTGAGTTTGGGCAATCTTTTCCCTAGCTTTGGCTCGTTCGGCACTGATTTGTCCGCCTTTGAGGTCTAGGGAGGGTAAAACATTCTCAAAGGTCTTCAGTTTTTGTTTCTGTTTGCTCAGAGATGCTTTTGTTAAGGATAGGTAAAGCCCTCTTTTTCCAAGGTAAACTAATCATTAATATATTAGTATTTTGCCACTGAGTCCTATCTAAAATTAATACTAATTCTGGGGTAAAGCTGAATAATTTTTCTATTATTATTTTAACTAAAGGGAACCAAAATAAAGGTAGGATAAACTCTTTTAAAGTTAAAAATATTTGTATATGTTTTCCCTTACTTTCTAATTTTATCGCTTGGGGAAAATAATTACTTAATTTTGATATTTGTACTGTCTTATGTACTGATATTAAGTATAATAATATTTGTAATGTTACGACTTGAGATGGACTCAATTTTTGCTTAATATGGTTTTGATAAAAGCCTAATATCTTCACTTTTATTGATTTTTATTTGTAATTACTAACCTTTTTTATCAGATTTTTAACGATTTCAAAAAATTTTTAAATGAATAAAAAATCAACTCAAAGTGAGGGGATGTAGTGGGTTCGCGGAGCGAACCCACTACATCCCTTCATTCTTAATAAGCCTTTTCTTTTTGTTGAAATATTCTTCAGGTCCCTTTCCGCAAATCCCTTTGTATATATAGCTTTCAACCAGCTTGTCACCCAGTGAGATTTATATCACAGTAGTAGGGTGCTGTTTTGCTAACGCAAAGCTCCGCTTTTCATATTCCGTAGGAAAACGCTGCGCGACATGTTTGCGGAGAATTCCGTCAGGAAAAAGCGATCGCGTAATGCACCCAACCTGAGTTGAGTAGGGAGTAGCGATCGCTATTAGCTGAACTTGCTTATTTAGTAGATCGTGAAGTTGGTACGATAATAGTATCGACTAGCTTGCGTTATTTGCTGAATAGTCAGTCAATTGACATCCTCCCGACGTTGCGCCCCTGCGACAACGCGGGATTCCCGCTCCATCGCTGATAGGTGCTTTCTGCGGCCTCTTGCCTCCTTTCCTTCGGAATGCTACGCAAACGGAGGAGCTACGCTAACAGAGGAGCTGCGCTTTTCATGTCGCGTTTGCGTTAGCATGACCTAGGAAAGCGAAACATAGCACCTGCTGAGGAGGCCCTTCCCTCTTTCCGGTCTAAAGGCGCGCTCCACAGACAAGACAGCGCCGCCAAAGGGGGTCTCCCCCATGAGCGACTGGCGCTGACACTGCTAGCCCAGCAGCCTTATTTTTCTACCATAGCATACTATTGTAAATACCGCATGGGTTGATTGGTTTTCCCATATCTCAGCTCCCGTTCCGGAGAGCGCGGGTCAAGGGCCAACGTTGAAATAAGGCTCATAAAATAACTCTACAATACAATAAATTCCTCTTCACTAAGTCTCATTATCCTAGCGTCTTCACGCACTCCGATCTCTGTGCTTCCTACCCCCTTCCTCGCCTCCAAACATCGTATCCCTTCTCCACCATGGTGATCTGCATACTCTCTGAGGACTCTTATAGCAAATCCAGGGTCTGCAGCGAACATAGAATCGAAATCGAAAGATGAAGAAGAGAATTCAGAGCGCAGCGGTGTCAGCGACGACGACAGCGAGTCAGGAGTAGTAGGGAGAGTAGATATATCGGTGGCAGCAACGGGTAAAGGTTGAAGGTCTTTTGCTTGGTGTTGTATTTTTTGAGTGGACATTTTTTTTTGTTTTTTTTAGGTCGTTCCGTTCTACCTAAGTTTACACCACAATATTGACCTACCGCACGCTTTTTTTCCAATCTTTACTACATTTTCATATAGCACTTAGCCTCTCTGTAGTTTCATGGTTAGGTTGCTTCGGGTTCACCTAAAATGAAAGAAGGACTCAGGAGACAGAATGAAGTTTTTAGGGGCGGGTTTAACCGAAAGCTTTGAGAATAGTAATTAAGTCCACTAAACCCGTCCCCTACAGTAGATTGCTGAAGCGCGATTGCTAGCGCAAAGCCATCGCTAACGCGTAACGCACCCAAGCTGAGTTAGGAGACAGGAGTTAGCAGGGAGTAGCGATCGCTCTGCTTTCCTTTGCCCTGACAATTTTATTCCTATGCTCCTAGCATTTTACCCACCACAGCTGCATAAGACTTAGATAAAATTTTCAATATCCTATAATCATAGAGGTGTTACTAAGTGGTAATGATTTTTAGATTAAGTATCAACGCAAAACATAAGTTTTTCAATTTGACCTTCAGCTACTTACCATTACATTTCAGCAACGCCATAATAGAAATTTATTTTCCATATCACAACATATTAATCTAATGGTTTCATCTAAACTGCTTGAGCTATAAAATGCTATTAATAACTTCTCCTTGGAGGAGAAAATATGGCTAATGGAAAAAATCGTAGCTCAAATGAAGGAGCCGACAAAATCTGCTAGTTATCAATCCCAACCCGATTTATAATCTAGCTATGGCATCATTTCATTAATGGATAATGGATAATTACAAGAAGGTTAAAACCGTACGGGAATTGAATATAAAGAAATATTATTTCTGTTTTTCCCCTTGAAAGGGGAGGCTTTTAACCAAGGTATTTAATTAATAATTAATAATTATTAATTATTCGGTAAAAATGTAAGCATTCAGCCGTCAGCTATCAGCTATCAGAAGAGTGCTTTTAGTGAGTGATAAAAGCTTGATTAATTGAGCTATAAAAATCTTACTACAAAAGTCAGCTCCAAAGTCTATATTCATTTAAACCCCGTCCTTAAGCACAGAGTCTTATTGCTGATAGCTGACGGCTAATAGCTGAATGCTTACGTAAAAATTAAGTTGTACAAATTTTATCTGAAATAGATTGTGAAATCTAGCTTCCATTAAAAAAATTGTTCAGGTTATTCTTGCACAACTCCTATCAAAATACGAACTTAGAAACCGAACCTTTGATTGGTTTATTTACTGCTTCCCCAGATTTAGCTACTAATTCTGAGGGAATTTTACAAGGATAAATTATTGAAATTGATTAGCTGCAAATTATAAAATGTTTATTTCACTTGATCCTCTGCAACTACCTTCTGTCTCTTTAGCCGATCGTAAGCAACTACCAACTTGTTTAGCTATCTACTTTGCAATAAATGCAAGTAATAGAATTCTATATGTAGGTAAAGCTCAAAACCTAGCAGCAAGATGGAAAAGTCATCATCGGCTTTACAAATTGGAAGAAATTGATCGAGAATTTCCTGTGCGACTTGCTTGGAAAGCATGGAATAAAGAGGATTTGACTGTAGCATAAAAAAGCTTAATTAGAAATTTTCAGCCGTTATTAAATAATACAGAAGTTGAAACTCCAACTGTAATTCCATCAGAGGTTGTGTTGAGAGATTTTTTAAAGACTTTTTCACAACGACTAATTATTTTTGGAACTGAACTTAAGAATTCCGATCGACTTCTTCATGTTCATATAAAATATGATTGGACTAATTGTTCACCCAAAGGAACGGCGGCAAAAATCAAAGAATATATCAAGGCAAATCAAGATAAAAATACAAGTTTAAAATTCAAGTGGCACAGATATAGTAGATTTGACCTTTTTGCTGGAGAAGTTTTTCGACCAGGTAGTAGAGCGCACAAGAAGAGAGCAAGAGAACATCGCTCATATAACAATCATTGGGAACTTGCGTGCAATGGTGTGGTAATTCACATTACACCTGTATACTCGTATAGTGAGTATAGAAAGAAGACTCAAAAGTTAAAGCTAGCAGGAGTAAACTTCCGTGCAATTACTCCAGAAGCATTTTCTGAGGGACAAAAAAGTAATGACTATGAATTTTCCGGATTATCTTGTTATATCAGCGATCCAGTACCTTTGCTTTGGATAAAGTCGTGATTTTATCTGTATCGCGTAATCTAAAAAATCCTTAAAAAAAGTAGTGTGTTACGCCACTACTGAACTGACATAGCTAAAACTGTGCAGAGCGCTTTTTTCGTGTAATTCTTGTTATGGCAAAGTTTGAGCATTTTTTTCTAATGTACTATTTAAGGTGTGTCGGTCTAGTAGGAAAATTTCACTACCCATCTCCCACAGTTTGGTGCTTCATAAAATGAATTAACTATTGCGTATACAGCAATAGAAGAAAAATTTCACTACCCATCTCCCACAGCGGGGTGCTTCATAAAATGAATTAACTATTGCGTATACAGCAATAGAAGAAAAATTTCACTACTCATCTCCCACAGCGGGGTGCTTCATAAAATGAATTAACTATTGCGTATACAGCAATAGAAGAAAAATTTCACTACTCATCATTAGCTTTTTTCATATAATTCTTGTTATGGCAAGGTTTGAAAATTTTTTTTCTAATGCAACAATTAAGGTGTGTCAGTCTACTACAAGACCAGACTTCTAAAAATCCGGATTATAAACTCTTTTCATTGTTTAATACATTTATACCTATTTTGAGCAATAAATAAGTTCTCAACCCTCCCTTTTAAAAGAAATAAAAAAGGAAATTTCAGATTTTCTTGCCTCCTTATTCTTGGAGATACTGACAACTGATAACTGATAACTAAAAAGACCATGAACAATCAAGCTAGTGCTCCTGTTAATTCCGACAATTATTTATTAAGAAGCGTACATACAAACAATTTTCCCCAAATTTTAGACCAGTTAGGCATCTCTTTAGTCGTCTCCACTTATCAAGCAGGTAAATTAATCGTATTGCGTCCCGATAATGGAGTAATTAATACTCATTTTCGCACCTTTAATAAACCCATGGGATTAGCAGCAGATCGCGAAAAAATTGCTCTGGGAACTGCTTATCAAATTTGGGATTTTCGCAACGTTCCAGCAGTAGCAGAAAAAATAGAACCGCAAGGCAAACATGATGCTTGTTATTTACCCAGAAATATTCATATAACTGGAGATATTGATATTCACGAAATGGCTTGGGTAAAAGATGAATTATGGTTTATTAATACTCGTTTTTCTTGCCTTTGTACCCTCGGTCATCCTAATAGTTTTGTGCCTAGATGGCGACCTCATTTTATCACTGGATATGACTTAACAGACCGCTGTCATTTGAATGGATTTTGTTTAAAAAATGACTTGCCAAAATATGCCACAGCTTTAGGAGAAACTGATACTGCTGCTGGTTGGAGAAAGAATAAAGCTAATGGTGGAATATTAATAGATATAGAAACAAATGAAATATTAATGCGGGGTTTATCCATGCCCCATTCTCCCAGATGGTATCAAGAACAATTATGGTTATTAGAATCAGGCAATGGGAGTCTGGCAAAAGTCGATTTAAACCAGAGAAAATTAGAAACAATTGCTAAATTACCCGGGTTTACTCGCGGTATAGATTTTTGGGGAAATTTAGCATTTATTGGTTTGTCTCAAGTTCGAGAAACTGCTGTTTTTAGTGGGATGCCGATTACTCAACTTCAAGAAAGAATTTGTGGGGTTTGGGTAGTAAATATTTTGACTGGAGAAACTGTCGCTTTTTTAAGATTTGAAGCCGGAGTTCAGGAAATATTTTCTGTGGCAGTTTTGCCAAATATTCGCTTCCCAGAAATTATTGAATGGAATGAAAATTTATTGGCTAGTTCTTATGTTTTACCCGATGAAGCTTTAGCAGAAACAGTCAAACCAACTTCAGAAATAGCTATGGCAGAGACTTATTTAGTTAAAGGAAATCAACTATATCAAGAAGGTAAATTAGTAGAAGCGATCGCTACATATCAAGAATGTTTGAAGTTACAACCAGATTTGACAAGAGCTAAATATAATTTGGGTATAGCTTTAGGAGATAATCAACAGTATGAAGCAGCAATTAATCTTTTACAACAGGTAATTAATACAGAACCAGATAATGCCGACGCTCATAATAGTATTGCTTATGCTTATAGTCAAAAAGGTCAATTAGAAACAGCAATTCAACATTATGAAAAAGCAATTCATCTCAACGGTAATTTTGCCAAAGCACATTTTAATTTAGGCATGACATTGTTGAAAAATGGAGACTTAAAACGGGGATTTGCAGAATGTGAATGGCGCTGGCAAACAGCAGAATTTACTCCTTTTCAATGCCCTCATCCTCAATGGCAAGGGGAAGATATTAGCAATAAAACATTATTAATTCATACCGAGCAAGGAGCAGGAGATGCTATTCAATTTATCCGTTATATTCCTTGGGCAGCGAAACATTGTCAAAAAATTATATTAGTATGTCCGCCAGAATTAATTCCTCTATTTAAAAATCTGCCAGGAATTGATAAATTAATGCCACCAGGAGAACTACAATTATCAGAATTTGATATCTATGCACCCTTAATGAGTTTACCCTATATCTTTGGCACAACTTTAGAAACAATTCCTGCCAATATTCCCTATATCCAATCCACAAATAGTAATCATATAAATATCACTGATACTGAATATAAAATAGCCATTGTTTGGGGTGGTAGTCCTACTCATAAAAACGATTCTAATCGTTCCTGTAAACTAACAGAAATTTTACCGATTTTACAAGTACCAGGAGTAAAATTTTACAGTCTGCAAAAAGGAGAACGTACTAAAGAATTAACTCAAATTCCCAGCAATATTCAGATAGAAGATTTAAGTTCTCAATTAAACAATTATGCTGATACAGCAGCAGTAATAGAACAACTAGATTTGGTAATTACTGTTGATACTTCCGTCGCACATTTAGCAGGAGCATTAGGTAAAAATGTATGGACTTTATTATGTTTTAATCCCGACTGGCGTTGGTTACAAAAAGGAGAAAATACTCCTTGGTATCCAACGATGAAATTATTCCGTCAGTCTCAGTCAAGAGAGTGGCAAGAAGTAGTTGAAAAAGTACAAGCGGAGTTGTGGAAAATTATCACAAGAAAATAGTTTTGTCCGATGAACCCGAAATTACTTGCTATTTTCTATACTCCACACCTTGATAGTTTTGTCAATTGACATCCTCCCGACGCTGCTATACGCGAGACAGCGCGGGATTCCCTAACATCACTGATAGGGGCTTTCTGCTTCTAACGCACCTGCCTTCCGAGATTTGCTCCCTATGTGCTTCGCACAGGCTTCGCCAACGGGTCTAAAGGCGCGCTCCACAGACTGAGGCTGCGAGTCCCGCAGCCTTCGAGCGTGGGCCTTCCCTCTCTTGGTCAGCATTCCCTCACAGGAGTGCGCGTTCCGCAAGCGAGCTGTCGGCGGCGCGGGGTCGCACCGCAAGCGAGCTGTCGGCGGCGCGGGGTCTGACCGCTTGCGTCTTACGCACCCCGCGGGTTCCCATCCGCAAAATATTTATACTTGCATTAATGTCGCTGTCGTGGTGAGCTGCACACTCTGGGCAATCCCACTCTCTAATATTTAGAGGTAATTTCTCCACTACATGACCACAATTAGAGCAACGCGCGCGAACTAGGGAAATATCTGTCGATTTTTATCAATTGTCTTCCGTACCATTCAGCTTTGTACTCTAATTGTCTAACTATTTCTCCCCAATTAGCATCACTTATTGCTCTAGCTAACTTGTGATTCTTAACCATATTTTTGACTGCTAAATCCTCAACCACAATTTAGTTGTAGGGGAGCCGTCGGATTGGCGACGTATGTCAGCTTATAGGTGTAGTCTCCTGTTGAGTCTTTAATCTTGGCGTGTATCTTGGCTACTTTAAGTCTAGCTTTTTGATAGTTATTAGATCCTTTGGTTTTTCTGCACAGAGATTTCTGAGCCAACCTCAGTTTTTTGTGTAACTTGTTGAGATTCTTTGGGTTAGTAATTTTTTCTCCATCACTGGCAGTTAGTAAACTGGTAACTCCCAAGTCAATACCTACTTGTTTGGTAACAGATTTGAGTTTGAAATCTCTGGTGTCATTGATTCTCACAGATACAGACCATCTACCAGAGGGAGCAAGTTTTACAGTAATTGTACTAGGTACACAGTTTTGGGGTAGTTGCCTGCTCCACCTGATAGGTAATGGTTCACAACATTTGGCTAGATATACTTGACCATTTCTCCACTTAAATGCAGATTTTGTGAATTCAGCACTACCGCCATTCCGCTTCTTCTTGAAATTAGGATATTTAGCACGCCCACTAAAAAAGTTCGTGAAAGCAGTCTGTAGATGCCTCAAACCTTGCTACAATGGTACACAGCTTACTTGTGTCAGAAAATCTAAATCTTCCTGCTTTTTCCAAGAAGTAAGCATAGCTGAAGTTTGCTTGTAGCTTACTCTTTCTTGGAGTTCATACCATGCAGTAGTTCTAGCAGCTAAAGCTTTGTTGTAGACCAAGCATACACAACCCAACGTCCTGAGCAACAGATTTTCCTGTTCTGGAGTTGGGTAAAATCTAAATTTGTAAGCTTTTTCAACCATCTACTGTTTACTTCTCAACATTTACATATTAACAGATTATGTGTGAAACCGCAACATTGATTGGTTTTCGCGGACGACGCTCCCCTACGGGAGAGCGCGGGTCAAGGGCCAACGTTGAGATGAAATAGAAATCATCTGCTTACCATCAGGTGTGACAGCTACACCATTTACATAGTTACTGTGACCGGTGAGCATATAAATTTATGCCCCAGTTTTGATACTCCAAACTTTAATAGTTTTGTCATCTGAAGCAGAAATCACTTGTTTGCTATCAGAAGTGACAGCTACAGCATTTACCGAAAAATTCAGGTATAAAGCCTCTCCATTCATGGAGAAAAAGCGGTCGAGATATGCTGAGGAAACCTAGCCATATCTAATCGACCAAGAGAGCGGTCGTTTAGCACTCCGCATACGCGCGTTATTGAATTGCGGAGCTTGGAGCAGGATGGGATGGCGAGGTTTCCCTCTCAATGGAGAGCCGCTCCGAAGTGCGCCATATCAAATCTCCCCTTGAGAAGAAAAAAAATTCCTTTTAGTAAATCCTATCCGTTATAAGAAGAGGTAATTATTAATTATTAATTGTTAATTATTAATTATTGAACAGTTCCTTTTTTGACAACTGGTTAAGTTTTTCTGGAGTTAGGGGTGGAACTGATTGACTCATGCCTATAGCTTGATCCTTTCCTTTTTAGGACTACCTAATATTTCCAGAAGTTACCGGATTGTTACCACCAAAGCGATCGCTCTTACCTGAATCCTTACCTAATAACTGATAACTGAATTACAAAACCCCCTTAGAACTAGGAATTTCTCCAACTCGCCTGGGGTCAATTTCCGTTGCCATTCGTAGAGAACGAGCAAAAGCCTTAAACCCTGCCTCAATAATATGATGAGAATTAATTCCAGCCAACTGCCGAATATGCAAAGTCATCAAACTATTATTAGCCACAGCCACAAAAAATTCCCGCACTAACTGAGTATCATAAGTACCAACCCGTTGAGTAGGCATTTCCAAACCATAACTCAAATGTGGACGACCAGAAAAATCCAAGGTCACCTGAACCAACGCCTCATCCAAAGGAGCCAGAAAATGACCAAAACGGACAATACCCTTGCGATCGCCCAACGCCTGCTTTAACGCTTGGCCTAAAGTAATACCTACATCCTCATTAGTATGATGGTCATCAATTTCAATATCCCCCACAGCATGGACATCCAAATCAATTAGTCCATGAGAAGAAATTTGATGCAACATATGATCTAAAAAAGGAATCCCAGTATTAGCCTTGCAATTACCCACACCATCAAGATTAAGACTAACAGTCACATCAGTTTCTCCAGTGGTTCGTTTCACCGAAGACACTCTAGCAGGCAAATCTAATTTTATCGGAGTAGATTGAGAAAGGCGATCGCTTATCTGCATCATAAAAATATCAATATAAATTTTGAATTTTAATTTTTCACAAGTAGGTTGAGGATTACGAAAAATATCAAATTCTAACCTCAACCAACTAAACCAAACTTTAACTTACAGCAAATTCCATCTTGGTAAGGTACGCCCATAGCAGCTAAGATACCCGCACTACAAACATTCCCTCCTTAATATCTGTACTTCACTTGTGTGCAGACGATCGAATGATCGAATCTGCTGTAAGTCATTTAAGAAACTCTACTACATATCTAATTACTTTCTTCACTTCTCACTTCTCACTTCTGACTTCTCACTTCTGAGTTCAATATCTACATTCCCATAATTTCATAACCAGCATCCACATAGATAACCTGACCAGTAATTCCACTCGCCAACTCACTACATAAAAAAGCAGCAGTATTACCAACTTCAATTTGAGTCACAGTCCGACGTAATGGAGCTATTTGTTCCACATGATGAATCATATCTTTAATACCACCCACTGCCGAAGAAGCCAAAGTTTTAATTGGACCAGCAGAAATAGCATTTACCCGAATATTTTTCTGGCCAAGTTCTGCTGCCAAATAACGCACATTCATTTCTAAAGCAGACTTAGCAATTCCCATCACATTATAATTAGGAACAACTCGCACCCCCCCCAAATAAGTCAGAGTTAAAATACTACCTCCTTCAGTCATCAGTTCCTTCGCCTGAGAACTCAGATCGATTAGAGAATAAGAACTAATCTCCAAAGCACGAGTAAAACCTTCACGGCTAGTATTACTAAAATCTCCAGACAATTCCTCCTTACCAGCAAAGGCTAAACAATGAATCAGAATATCCAACTTACCCCATTTTTCCCCTACTTGGGCAAAAGTAGCCTGAACCTGTTCGTCATCCTGAACATTACAAGGTAAATATAAAGAAGGACTCAAAGGTTCTACCAACTCCCAAACCTTCTTTTCAAATCTACCCTTATCATCTGGTAGAAAAGTCACCCCCAAATTTGCCCCAGCCTTGTGAAGTTGTTGAGCAATGCCCCAAGCAATAGAACGATTATTTGCAATCCCTGTCACCAGAGCATTTTTTCCAGTTAAATTTAACATAGTACCATAAATTGTAGTATAATTTTTAATTAGATAAAAACTTGAAAATTTAATTTATTATGACGAATTGATGCTAAGATAGCATACTGCATATTTGCCATCCGGCAAAATAGCACCTATAGGCCAGAATTTAAAATTAAATTTTTCGGTTTCATTGTGTTAATCTATCTCAAGTGTTTACAACAAAGTAAAGTAAATCCTAAATATATAGCAATACCTTGCAATTTGATAGTACAACCTTTGATGAGTTAGTGAGCTATTTGTTAAAAGATATAAAGAAAAATATATATAGAAGTAAGTGTAAGGAAATTGGTCGTGACGCATGATAGACCACTAGCATCTGTTTTCCGTAATATATCTGGTGGGTCATATCCACCAGTTGTAGAAACTTTTGAACGGGGCAAGACAATATTTTTCCCAGGAGACCCTGCAGAGCGTGTCTACGTCTTAATTAAAGGCGCAGTTAAGCTGTCCAGGGTTTATGAAGCAGGAGACGAAATAACAGTAGCCCTACTTCGGGAAAATAGTGTATTTGGCGTACTGTCTCTAATTACAGGCCATAAGTCTGACCGTTTCTACCATGCAGTGGCATTTACCCCAGTAGAGTTAATATCAGTGCCAATTGACCAGGTGGAGAAAGCTCTGAGAGAAGATCCAGAACTGTCAGTTATTTTATTGCGTGGACTATCATCTCGAATCTTACAAACAGAGATGATGATTGAGACATTGGCACACCGAGATATGGGTTCAAGACTGGTTAGCTTTTTGTTAATCCTTTGTCGAGATTTTGGAGTTCCTAGTAAAGAAGGAATTACAATAGACCTTAAGCTATCTCACCAAGCAATTGCAGAAGCAATTGGGTCAACAAGGGTGACAGTTACTCGTCTACTGGGAGACCTCCGGCAAGATAGTATGATATCCATTCATAAAAAGAAAATTACAGTACATAACCCAGTGGCTTTAAGTCAGCAATTTACCTGATTTATCAGGACACATAACAAATTTGAAAATACTGTTAAGGATAAATTCAAATCAAGCTCTAAATTGAAAACTGTAACATCAAGTGTAGGTGGTCAACTCCCAATTCATCTAAATGTTGCTTGGAGACCCGCGCTCTCCATCCCCCCCTTTTGTTCCCCCCTTTGAAAGGGGGGGATAGAGGAAAACCAATCAATCTTGCAGTTTCACACATAATCTGTTAAAATGTTTTTGTTGAATAAATATACAGTAAATAATTGAAAAAGTGTATAAATATTGAAAAAGCGTACAAATTTAGATTTTACCCCACTCCAGAACAAGAAAATTTGTTACGGATAAATTTGGGTTGTGTACGCTTGGTCTACAACAAAGCTTTAGCAACTAGAACTCAAGTATAGTATGAACAGAAGCAACGAGTAAGCTACAAAGAAACTTCAGCTATGTTTACTTGTTGGAAAAAACAGGAAGATTGTGATTTTCTGAGTGAAGTTAGCTGTGTACCACACAGAGCAAGGTTTGAGAGATACACAAACAGCTTTCACTAATTTTTTTTAGTGGACGCGCTAAATATCCTAATTTTAAGAAAAAACGGAATGATGGTAGTGCGGAGTTCACCCTCGTCTGCTTTCAAATGGATGGAAAGATAGTCAAGTCTATCTAGCTAAATGTGCAGAGCCATTACCTATCAGATGGAGTAGGCAATTCCCCAAAACTGTGTGCCAACCACAATAAAAGTCAAGCTTGACCCTTGCGGTAGATGGTCTGTCTCTTTGAGAGTCAAAGACACCAGAGATTTAAAACTCAAACCCACAAAAAAACTCTCAGGCATTGACTCAGGAATCACTAGCTTATTAACTACCAGTGATGGAAAAAAGCAGCTAACCCTAAGAATCTTCAGAAGTTACACAAAAAACTAAGTTTAGCTCAAAAGTCTTTAACAAGAAAAACTAAGGGGTCTAATAACTATCAGAAAGCCAGGCTTAAAGTAGCCAGGATACAGGCAAAAATTAAAGACTCAAGAGGAGACTACACCCATAAGCTAACATACGTCGCCAAGGAGACGGCTCCCCTACAGCTAATCAGAGAAAACAAAACAATAGTAGTTGAGGATTTAGCGGTAAAAAACATGGTAAAGAATCATAAGTTAGCCAGAGCAATTAGTGACGCTAACTTGTCCGAATTAGTTAGACAATTAGACTATAAAGCCGAATGGTATGGACGGGAATTAATCAAAATTGACAGATATTTTCCTAGTTCGCGCGCATTGCTATAATTGTGGTCATGTAGTTGAGAAATTGCCTCTAAGTATAAGGGAGTGGAATTGTCCAAAGTGTGGCACTCACCATGACAGGGACATTAACGCAAGTATAAACATTTTGCGGATGGGAACCCGCGTCGGTAAAAGACGCAAGCGGTCAGACCCCGCGTCGGCCTAAGATGGCAAGCGGTCGGCAAGCGGAGCATGACCTAGGATGGGATGCTGAGGAAACCTAGCCATATCCAATCGACCAAGAGAGGGAACGCCCACGCTCGAAGGGTGCGGGACTCCCAGTTTCAGCGCCAGTTACTCATGGGGGAAACCCCCAAGACTGCCCTAGCAAGTCTTTAGGAGCGACTGTAAAACCTGAAAGGAATAGATCCAGTAGGGAAGGTGCATTGAAGTAGAAAGCCCCTACCAGCAATGTTAAGGAATCTCGCGCTGTCTCCTAGCAGCGTTAGGAGGATGTAAAACTCAGAATATCACAATGGTAACCTGAGTCAAAATATTATTTTATCTGTAAATATTAATTAAGTATAAACCTTAGCTAACAGAAAGTCAGAGAAAATAATAGTAAATAAATTAAATTAAATAAATTACTGCCTATTTTCAGTTTGGGCAAATCTCCTGAGACGATCGAGTCAAGGAAATATTAAAATAACACAACTACCAGCAGCCGTTAATGACCGCCGGTGTAATCTTAGTATTAGTAATTCTAGTTCTAGGTGGTGTAATAGCTACTATTAGCGATCGCCTAGGCACAAAGGTAGGCAAAGCTAGACTACGAATATTCCATCTTAGACCCCGTGATACTGCTGCTGTAGTTACTATAGTTACTGGCAGTATTCTTTCAGCTTTAACTTTGGCTATCCTATTTGCCACAAGCAAACCATTAAGAAAAGGCGTTTTTAGAATAGATGAAATTCAAACAAAACTTAATGAAACTCGCAAGGAAGTTACAAAAGCTGAACTTGAAACAACTCGTATTAAAAATGAATTAGCAAGAGCAGTCTCTGATTTAGAATTAGCTCTAACTCAGTTGAATCAAGTTAATCAATCTTTAGGCAAAGCGTTAATCCAAAAAACTGAAATAGAAACCCAACTAAGAATAACTCAAGAGCAACTAAATCAAGTTCAAACAGCAAAAGCTCGTACTCAAGAAGAACTAAAACAAGTTCAAGAAGCAAAAGCAAAAACTGAAGCCGAACTTAACTTAACTCAAAATCAATTGAAAAATATCATACAACAAAAAGAAACTCTCAGGCAAGAAATTGAGCAATTAGAAATAGAACGTCAACAACTACTAAAAAATTAGGTAGTCATGATATGTAGTGATTTATTGTGGAGAGAGGGAACAGCTAAGGGAAGACCAATAAATAAACCATCTCACTAGCTCGAATCAGCATTCTATCACTACCTACCTTATTAGTGGGGAAGATGACCACAAGAGATTTTAGGATAATTGAGAAATTGGAAGTGCCTTAACTGGGAACAGAGAATATAAAATAAGTAGGCAAACAAAATTATTTGTATATTTAGTGTTGAGTTATATTTCTTTCCCAAAAATTGTTTAAGCAAATTTATTTTAGTAAAAAATGCACTAGTTATTTTGTGTTGTTACTTACCCCTAATTTTATGATTTTCAAGAAATAATCTTTGTACACTATCAAAAATTAATTGTACCAATTCATTCCTCTTGTGTGAGATACATAAGTTTTGGATTTTAGGAACTAAGGAACAAAAAAAGAAAATAGGGGATAGGAAAGAGAAAAAAGACTGTAAACTTAAATATGAAAACTTCTATTATATAGGGTTTGTTAATCTTTGTAAGTACAGTTATTTTTCTGATTTTCTGTTCCCAGAACCTGGCTTATATGTCCCTCAAAACAAATTATCTAGAAGTCGTCATTACTGTTAAGATACTATCAAATTGGCATTGCTGAAATGTAATGGTAAGTAGCTGAAGGTAAAATTGAAAAACTTATGTTTTGCGTTGATGCTTAATCTAAAAATTATTACCATTCAGCAACGCCATCAAATTTTTCAACTTGGTCACAGTAATAATTTAATTTGTAACCTTTGACTTTTTACTTTTGAATTTAGCTACAATTTTGTACCTCACTAATACCTAATAATTGCTATAAGGCTAACTTGAATAAAGAATATTACAAACAAATAGTGTAGTTCAATAATTAATAATTAATAATTAATAATTACCTCTTCTTAAAAACGGATAGGATTGGTTAAAAGGAATTTTTTTGTTCTCAAGGGGAGATTGGATATGGCGTTTAGCGCTCCGCACAACGCGCATTAACGCGGAGCGACATGAAACGCGTAGCGTCCCGGAGGGAACGTAAACCTCGCCATCCCATCCTGGGTCATGCTCCGCTTGCCGACCGCTGTCTTGGTCGATGGTCGGCAAGCGAGGAGACCTCGCCATCCCATCCTGACGGAATGCTGCGCTTTCCGACCGCTTTTTCTCCTAATTAGGAGAGGCTTTAA
>NZ_JAAHGT010000379.1 GCF_010672385.1 Okeania sp. SIO2F4 | reverse complement strand
TCCCAAAACTTTTTGAGTATGGAATTTTGCCACAACCTATGGGCGGATTGCTATAGCTAATAGCTGACGGCTGAATACTTACCATTCTACTGTAATTATCTATCCATGAGTTTGGTTATAATACAAATTTGCAGAACTGTGTAAAAAATCATAAAAATGCAGCAAAATATCAACAAATGGAAAAAGTAAAGATCAATCCAATTACTAGGAAAAATCTGCCGTTGCTACTAAGTTCAATTTTTATCTTAGCAGGAGCAATTTTCATAATTCCTTATGGTGATTTTCAGGAAGCTGATACAGTACACAAATTTTGGATTGGTATTAGCATAATAAGTTTAGGATTTATAATTTCCTGGGCAATTAAATCAATTAATTATGTCTGGTTTTGGAGCATTACTATCCTAGCTAGACTAATATTAATTCCCATGGAACCATGGAGTGATGTTTGGCGTTATTTGTGGGAAGGTTACATTCAAAACTTAGGTATTAGTCCTTATGAATTCGCTCCAAATGCGATAGAATTAATTCCCTATCGAACAGAATGGTGGTCATTAATTAATAATTCTGATACTTCTGCTATTTATCCACCTTTAAGTCAATTAGGATTTCGATTTTTAGCAGCAATTAACCCATCAGTATTAATATTTAAGTTAGCTTTTATCTTAGCTGACTTAGGAATTTGTTGGTTATTAAGTAGAAAATTTACCCTAGAAAAAACCATAATTTATGCTTGGAATCCTTTAATTATTTACTCCTTTGCTGGAGGGGCTCATTATGACAGTTGGTTTATCTTACCATTAGTAGCAGCATGGTTAGCTTTTGATAATAATCGTTGGTATTGGAGTAGTTTTTTAATTGGTATAAGTGTCGCGATTAAATGGATGTCATTACCAATTTTATCCTTTGTAGTTTGGCAGAAAATATTAGATAAACAGCAGCATAATACTGATAGGATTTGGCAAATTAATGAATTAGATCAAACTAACAATTTAGCAAACAGAGAACAGAAATTAAAATTAGCTTGTAGCAAATTAACTGGGAATATCTTGTATCGTAAAATCAAACAAGTAGGTTTTTTATTATTAGTTAGTTTATTGCCAATGTGCATTGCTGCTATGAGTTTTTGTGAACCTGGAAAATGTTCGCTGATTCCTACCAGTTCAAATTTTGTTGTTAAAGGTCGTAGTGCTGAATTTATTCCCTATTTAGTTAGCTTGATTTGGGCAAAATCAACACAATATAATTGGATTTATGGGATTCCAGTGGTTCTAGGAGTGGGAATTTTAATCTGGAATATTCATAAATTTGTTAACTTTGCCGAATCCTATTTTTTTATATTATTAACTTTATCTCCAATAGTTCATTCTTGGTATTTTACTTGGTTAATTCCTTTTGCTGTAGTAACTAGAAATTTAGGTACAAAGTTGGTAACTTTATCAGCACTTATTTATTTTGTTTTACCATACAGACAAATTGCCGGAGATAACAGTTGGTTTTTGACTCCAATGGAAAGATATTGGTTATGGTTCCCTTTTATAATCGGATTTATCAGGAGTAACTGGAGAGAGAAAAAATTCAGAATCCCTAAAAAAGAACTCTGAATTATCTAAATAAGCTAGAAAGTATTTGTCAAGAAAATATTCAAACTTTAAGATTGCCATGTTACATTCATGCCTAATATCAAAAGTCCCTAATATTTGAGAAATAGCTGTATCTTAGTCAATATTTCCAGACTATTTTATCACAGGCAACAGTTGTCTATTCTTGCCTCTCTCTCTTGCTTCTTACTCTCTATTTCCTTTTTTTTATTCACTGATACATTTAGTGTCTTAGGTATAACTAACAATTAGGCGTTGGTCAATGATTGTATGATTTTTAGGAATCAGAAATAAGTATTTAAAACAGCTTTTTTTTCTTACTATCAATCTTACGACCAGAAGAACTTTATTCCTTATTTCACCAATACCAAAAATTAAAGATTTTCAGATTCTTCTGGTTTATTAACAAATCCACCAATAAAACTAGAAACCAGAGATAAAACAATTGCTCCAATAACTGCAGGCCAAAAACCATCTACTTCCAAACCAGGAGTAAAATATCCTGCTAATGAAAGAGAAATACCATTTACGACTAACAAAAATAACCCCAAACTAAGAATTGTAAGAGGCAAAGTTAGAACAGTTAAAACTGGTTTAACTATCGCATTGACTAATCCTAAAACAATCGCTGCAACTGCAGCAGCAGGAATACTATCAATTCTTACACCAGGTACAACAAACGCTGTGATTAAAAGTGATATAGTTGCCATCAACCAAGTCAATAAAAAACTTCCCATAACTGTTGTTTTAACCTCCTAATAAAATTGGAAAAATTATTTCGTTTAATTGGGATAGATAAACTTGCAAACTGCTGTAAGCTGATAAGGTAGAAAATATTATTTCTCTAGGGAACAAGGAACACCGGATCTGGGAACAGAGTAGAGCTAATAAAGATTAATTTTTAACTATACCTCACTTTCCTAAAAACTGCTTTCATTAATGGATAATTACCTCTGGTTAAAACCGCGAGGGAATTGAATATAAGGAAATATCCTAGCACTTTTCTCCCATTGGTGATTGGATATGGCTAGGTTTCCTCAGCATCCCATCCTACTCCATGCTCCGCTTTCCGACCGTTCTCTTGGTCGATTGGATATGGCTAGGTTTCCTCAGCATCCCATCCTACTCCATGCTCCGCTTTCCGACCGTTCTCTTGGTCGATTGGATATGGCGTTTCGCTGCGCGACATGAAACGCGTAGCGTCCCGGAGGGAACGGAGACCTCGCCATCCCATCCTTCGGAATGCTCCGCTTTCCGACCGCTGTCTTGGTCGATTGGATATGGCGAGGAGACCTCGCCATCCCATCCTAACGGAATGCTCCGCAAACGACCGCTTTTTCCCCTTGAAAGGGGAGGCTTTAAAGGGTGAATTATTTAATTAATAATTAATAATTATTAATTATTCGGTAAGTCCATTTAATAGACTATTTACTATGATTTTGCATCAAATTGCTGCATTCTTAGTGGCACTCAAACTTTTTTGTTGGCTTTCCATCGCCCAAAGTCAATATTATCCACTACCTCTTTCTTAATTAACATAAAACTTGATATAGCAATTGCCATGCTGCTGAGATACAAAATTCTACGTTTTAGACAATAGGGAACAGAGAATTAGGAAGAAACTATCCCACTATTATTTATTGAAACCCTTACATTTTGAATCTTCCCATTTCCCTATTTCCTTATCAAGGAAAGGTAACAAACATTCATGTATTTCATATAAAATAGGGTGCTATTTTATTTAACACCCTATTTTATATGAAATTATGTTGAATATATAATTATTTATAACTTGAGACAGTTATTCTTTTTCCTCTCTGATTGAGATATTTCTGAAGATGTTCTTGTGATGTTACCCAAGACTTTAAATTGACATCCCAAAAAAAATTAATTCGATTCCTAATTCTGAGAGTATGAACCCTTTGAAAAGATACTCCTAAAAGTCTTGCTACATTAGTTTGAGTTAATTGATCTTTCATGGTTGATGAGTTAATTGAGATTTAAATGTTGTTAGATAAATCTAAAACTTGCATCTATAATTAATGACTTATTCAGTCATCTTAGATGTTCTAATATCATCATAAAGATTAAAAACAAAAGCTTCAATAGTAATATTACTGAACTTTTAAAATTCTATTTGTAGTCAAAAATTATATTTACCCTACGGAAATTACTCAAACGTTAAACTCAATACCAAATTACAGTTTTATCTGATATTTTTGACATTACTGAATCAAGCGATAAAACTGTAAGTATTTAAGGAAATATAATATTATTTATAACAATCTTTTTTTTATAAGGTATAACAAACTCTAAATGAGGATTTATAGTTATTTAATTCAAGAATGAGACATTAAACTATACAATAATTACGAATAATTTCATCTAAAGATTTATGTGAAGGGGCATACATTCTGGCTCTCTTTAATGCACTCAAGTCATGTTCAATGTTATTTAAATCAGGAGAATATTTTGGGAGAAATATTACTTGATGCTCTGTTTCTTCTACCATTTCTCGTTCTTACATTTTGGCGATGGATTGGAGCATTATCCATAATTAATACTGAAGGAATTTCGAGCTGAGGGTAATAAATATGCATGATAACCATCCTTCAAATCCTTCTGCATTTAAACTTCCTGTGAATATCATTGGGGCAATTAAGTCATGCATTTGTTTTTCTTCTCCCCGCTACTAAGTTTTCTCTTTTTCCTCCCTTTCCTTGTTTGTCTCCATAAATTTTCTTACCTCTTTTTGACCAAGCATAAATACAACTGCTTTCCTCTTCAAATCCTGATTCATCTATATATACTAGACTTTTACTTCCATATATTTTTATTAATTTAATCAAGGCCCTATAATATTTTATTCTTTCTTTTCTAAACATTCTCTATAACGCAGTTCTTTTTTTTTCTAGTTATTTTAATTTTTTTCAGAGCACCCCAAATTGCTGTTGTACTGACTCCAAATTTCTCTGCTATGAGTTTTAGTTTTGCTTCTGGATTTTCCTTTAGATCTTTTTCTAATTCTTTCCTATCTAGTTTTCTCTGACGATTCTTTACCTTTGTGGCTTCAAGCCCTTCCCTATCTAACCATCTATATATAGATGCTCTTCCTATTCCAAAGAGTTTCGCCGCTTTCGTGATTTTCCCACCGCTTTCTACGTAATCTATCACTTTTTGTCTTAAGTCTAAACTATAACTCATTCTTTAAACTATCCTCAATTCTCTCAATTCTATTTGAGTATTTTACCCTATTTTTGTCTCATCCTTAAGTTAAACGACTATAACTTTCATTTAACAAAAAGCTTCTAAATACTTACTTCATTTTTTAGATGAGGCTGAGTTTCAAAATAAACTTTGATAGTTTGGCACTCGATCCCAAATAGAAACCCATCCATCGTTCCAAATGGAGAATATTTTAAGCTCATGCTTATTTACTTATCTTCACAAACTAAAGAATTAAAATCCCAAATAGCTTCACAATTATCTAAATGTAAATTGAAGTATCAACTTTTGTGACAAATTCCCCTATCTTCACGAGTTCTTCATATTTGTCGATTAACTTTAATTGGTAAGGTCAGCAACTTGCCCTAACAGTGATATATAAATTTTTTCTTTGGAGGTAGGAAATGCAATCAGTTTATATCATTCTATTGACTGTTTCTGCAACCGCCGTATTGATTTATAACCACACATCTGAAGATATATCCTTTGTTTTAGCTTTATTAACCGGATTAATTTGTTTCTTCTGGGGTTTTGCTTGTGCTCCATGGCTTGTTCAACTACTAATAGTATTAGGTTTATTCTGTTTTTACAGACTTTACTCGCCAGATAGCCAAGGTCTCAGTTAATTAAAGTAACATTTTTTGAACTTTTTTCAAGACAATTTTTGCGATTTTTTTTTTGCTGATTCAGATCGATCAGTTACAAGTCTTAACTAATTTAATCTGATTTTAATTCCTCATCTAAAATCATCAGTTATTTGTTAGGGGTTAGTTATTGGAAGTTTCGATGTGTTTATCAAATAAATTTGAGGTATATTATGCACACTTGTCCTTGCTGCTCTACAAAATTACTCCGTCATGTACGTCATAATAGTATTTACTGGTATTGTCCCCACTGTCGCGAAGAAATGCCTGACCTAGAGTCAATCCTATTGAGTCGTTCTCAATTATCTCACTCTTATGGAAGTTGGTTAGAGCTTCGTAAACAAAACTCTGAAGTATTAGTTGTGGTTCCAGTATAAATTAATTGTCATCTGTACTTCCATCTTTTTTAATATAGGAGTGAATAACTATTAATTCAATAATTAATATAGGACTTACGCAGAGACGATATATATAGCGTTCAAAACTATAACGTTATAGTTTTTAGACTCTATATGTAGTACATTTGCGTAAGTTATGTAATAATTACCTATTGTTCAAAAAAAGACGATGGGCTAAAAAGAAATTTTTTTCTTTTTTCTTTCTGTGTGGGTAGTTTTAGTGTCAAGGTTAACTTACTCATGCCTTTATTTTCAGTAAGTAGGTAAGTGGGAAAATTTACAACTATGTCATTGCGACTGGAACTCCTGGAAGGAGGCAATCTCAAGGTTTGCGACTACATTAAAATTTGGTGCTTACCTACTTATCCTAATAATAAGCTTTTAGAATACTGCGGGATAAATTCTGTTCCTAATTTTTCACATCATTATTAAAACATCCTGGCTCTCATCTTAATTTTGCAAACTCTGGTAATTTGAGAATAATCACTAACCCGATTTAAAATAAATTCAAGAGCAAGGCATGGCCACTATTTGGGAACTAGACTTCTACAGTCGTCCAATACTCGATGACAGACAAAAAAAACTCTGGGAACTATTAATTTGCCAAAGTCCCGTAGGCATTAATGAACCGACAGACTCTTTGTATCGTTACTCGGAGTTTACAAATAATCAAGAAGTAAACTCAATTTGGCTACGAAATGCTATAGAAAAAGCGATCGCTGATGCTCCCGAACCGCCTCAAAAAATACGCTTCTTTCGTCGCCAAATGAATAACATGATCGCCAAAGCTTGTGCAGAACTGGCCATACCTACAGCCCTAAGTCGTCGCACTTATTTACTCAACCAGTGGCTAGAACAACGAATGGAAGAAGTTTATCCGACTTATCCCGGTTATCAACCAGGAACAAATCCTTCCGTTCAATATATGAATTCTGTACCACAACCTTTACCAGATGCCTTAATTGGAGAAAAATGGACATTTGTTAGTTTAGAAGTTGGGGCTTTTGCAGAAATGTCAGAGTGGGATATTGATTTTGGAGAAGCTTTTCCCCTCAGTATGATGAATATAGCACCTAATTGTCCTATTCCTGGTTTGATTATCTATTCGTCTAGGGCGCAAGCTTTAGCTGCTTGGATGTCAGGGTCAGAGTTAGCTTTTATCAAATTTAGTCCTAACCCAGCAGCTAGATTACTACTACAGACTGGAGGTGATGATTCTTGGATTTTAGCTAATCTGAGTAATCCATCAACTATTGCCGAAGCTAAAAGATTTTCTGAAGCCAAGTCAAAGGCCAAAGAGGTTCATTTTCTGGCAGTACAGTCAAATCCAGAATCAGAATCATTTGCTGGTTTTTGGTTATTACAAGAAATTAATATTTAGGACAGCCTGATTAAATCTCAAAGGATTTACAGGGAAAGAACTTACTCAAAACCGCTATATATAGTACGGGTAAACGGGATATTTCCCCTACAGATGGTGTATGTTTTGATATTTTGCGTAAGTCCTGAGAGAAAAGCTGTAGAATTTTTGGGGCTAAATAGGGATATGTGGGAAGAAAGTCAGTTTTTATTAGAGCTTAGGTATATTCCAGACCCTCTACTGCCGACACTTCCCACACTTCCCACACTTTCCACACTCCCCATCCTCCTGAAAAAGATTTAGTTAAACTTTGGGTACTGGACATTGGTACAATCCTACTAGCAATGCCATTGTCCAAAATCAAAAATCCCAAACAGAATGTTATGACCGAATTAGCAGAACAACTGCTAGAACTAGCTGCCAAAGCAGGGGCTGAGGCAGCAGAAGTATTTCAGGCGCAATCACACTCCCAGCCTATATTTTTTGAAAGTAATAGACTCAAGCAACTAGAAAGTACCCAATCAGAAGGCACAGCACTAAGACTTTGGCGAAATGGACGTCCAGGTCTAGCTGTAGCCCATGGACCTGTGACACCTAAAGCTTTAGTAGAAAGAGCCATCTCTATCAGCAGTTTGAATGAACCAGAATATATTGAACTAGCCTCGAAAGCCAAAAATCGCCATTATCCCAACCAAGGGATATTTGTACCCGTAGAACAACTGGTAAAGTGGGGCAAAGAGGCGATCGCCTTAATTCGAGAATTTTATCCAGATGTGATTTGTAACGGAGAATGGGATTGTGAAATTGAATCTACCCGTTTGATTAATTCATTAGGACTAGATTGTAATCATATAGATACAACTTTAAGTGGTTATGTAGAAGCTGATTGGGTAAGAGGTGACGACTTCTTAAATATATCTGATGGTCAAATCCAAAGAAATAGCCTCGACCCGAAGAAAGTCGCCTACCGAATCTTACAACGATTAAATTGGGCACAAAATAATGTGGCGTCCCCTAGTGGTAGACTACCTATTTTATTTACAGCTAAAGCCGCAGACTTATTATGGAGTACCATATCACTAGCTCTGAACGGCAAACAGGTACTAGAAGGTGCTTCTCCTTGGAGCGATCGTCTAGGGGAACTTGTCACTAATAAGCAAATTACTATTTCTCAACAACCAGAAGAAGGACCATTTAGTTGTCCTTTTGACGATGAAGGTACTCCAACCCGCTCTATAGAATTTATTCAAAAGGGTATTTTACAACTGTTTTATACAGACCGAACTACTGGCAAATTATTGGGTAGTGGTAAAAATACTGCTAAAATTGTCACTGAAAGAATTTCTCGCAGTACCCACCGTTATATGAAAGAAGCAGTGGTAAAGGTGAAAGATGATGCTAAAGAATTAGCT